>NZ_JAKUDW010000136.1:0-11851 GCF_022662595.1 Bacillus cereus group sp. BfR-BA-01524
ACTGTAGTTCTTGACTTTTCATTATCGTCCATGTAGAATCATTTTTGGGCTCTTTAAAAAAGGACGATAATACTTTTAAAGTGTAAATATAAAAGAAAATTGCTCCCTACTTATTACTTTATGTGATGAGGGGAGCAATTTTCTTTTTTGTTTTTTGTTTAGAAAATAAAAAGAGTCTAACAATAAGATGGATACAGTGTTATCTACATACGTTGCGCTTTGCAACGGTGATTATATAACAGCAAAATAGAAGGGAGCTTTTTCATGACTAAGTATATTTTTGTAACAGGCGGTGTAGTATCGTCTTTAGGAAAAGGTATTACAGCAGCATCTCTTGGAAGACTTTTAAAAAATCGTGGTTTAAATGTAACGATTCAAAAGTTTGATCCATACATTAACGTAGACCCAGGGACTATGAGCCCATACCAACACGGTGAGGTATTCGTAACAGATGATGGCGCAGAAACTGACTTAGACCTTGGTCACTATGAGCGTTTTATCGACATTAACTTAAACAAATACAGCAACGTAACAACAGGTAAAATTTACTCTTCAGTTCTTCAAAAAGAGCGTCGCGGTGAATATCTAGGAGGAACAGTTCAAGTTATTCCTCATATTACTAACGAAATTAAAGAGCGCGTATATCGTTCTGGCCGTGAAACAAATGCGGATGTTGTTATTACAGAAATCGGTGGAACTGTTGGTGATATCGAGTCTCTACCATTCTTAGAAGCAATCCGTCAAATTAAGAGCGACATTGGTCGTGACAATGTAATGTACATTCACTGTACGTTAATCCCGTACTTAAAAGCAGCGGGTGAAATGAAAACAAAACCGACGCAACATAGCGTTAAAGAGCTTCGTAGCTTAGGTATTCAACCAAACATTATCGTTGTTCGTACAGAACTTCCTGTTTCTCAAGATATGAAAGACAAGCTTGCATTATTCTGTGACATCGATACAAAAGCAGTTATCGAAGCACGCGATGCAGATACTTTATATGCGGTTCCATTATCTCTTCAAGAACAAAACATGGACCAAATCGTTTGTGACCACTTAAAATTAGACAATCCAGCTGCAGATATGACAGAGTGGACTGCGCTAGTTAACAAAGTACGTAATCTTTCTAAGAAAACAAAAATCGCTCTTGTTGGTAAATATGTAGAACTTCAAGATGCATATATTTCTGTTGTAGAAGCACTTCGTCATGCTGGTTACTCATTCGACACAGATGTAGAAGTAAAATGGGTAAATGCTGAGCACGTAACAGCAGAAAATGTACAAGAATTAGTAGGAGACACAGATGGTATCCTTGTACCAGGTGGCTTCGGTGATCGTGGTGTAGAAGGTAAAATCGTTGCGATTCAATATGCTCGTGAAAACAAAGTTCCATTCTTAGGAATTTGCTTAGGTATGCAACTTGCATCAATCGAATTCGCACGTAATGTATTAGGTTTAGAAGGTGCTAACTCTTCTGAAATCAACCCTGATACACCATATGCAATCATTGACTTATTACCAGAGCAAAAAGATGTAGAGGACCTAGGTGGTACACTTCGTCTTGGTCTATACCCATGTAAGCTTGCTGAAGAAACAAATGCTTACAATGCTTATAATGAGCCGGTTGTATATGAGCGTCATCGTCATCGTTATGAGTTCAACAATCAGTTCCGTCCGGATATGGAAAAAGAAGGATTTGTATTCTCTGGTACAAGCCCAGACGGCCGTCTAGTTGAAATCATTGAATTAAAAGACCATCCTTGGTTCGTGGCAGCACAGTTCCATCCAGAACTTGTTTCTCGTCCAAACCGTCCACAACCATTGTTCCATGACTTCGTAAGAGCTTCTATTACGAATAAAGAGAGCAAGTAATAAAAAAAGCGCCTGAAATAAGGCGCTTTTTTTAATATTCATTTAACATTTCATCGATTGTAAATTTGATTCCGTGATAAGCAAATAAAGCTACTATTAAGCTTGGGAACCCGTAGCGATTACCTTCATCGTCTGGAATAAGACCTTTTAACAGTTTTGTATCAATATGTACGTCTGTATATTGTTCCAGTGATTCCGTACCTTTTTGAAGAGCAGAAATGCCGACAATAGAGTGTCCCTCTTCTTGTAGTTTTTTTGCAATTTCTACAACCGCTTCATCTGTTGAAAAACGGCTAATAAGAAGTACACGATCTGCAGAGGTTACTTCTGCTTCTTTACCATTTTCAAAAAAGCGTTTTGCTTGCTTCATTGGTTCAGCACCGAATAGTGCTTCGGCAACAACGCCCTCCATTTCATTTGTACCATATAAATAAATGAAACCATCGCCAACTAGTGCTTGAGCGAGTAAACGAGCACTATCTTCTATATTCATTTCCTCTTTTTGAGAAACTCTGGAGAAATAACCACTTAATTGAGTTGAAAAAATTTTTAACATAATGTTACTCCCTTCGTACGTGTTTGCCGGCTTTCATTATAGTTTATTTTTTTCGAAAGGTGAAATCGTAGGGTAGCATAACAAAATAGGAAACGGTAAAATAAGAAAGAATAGGAAGGAATTTGCCAAAGAATAGCGAAAATAAATCGTTAAGATATAAGAAGCTTTAAATCTTGTACTTACACAGAAAGGTTGGGAATTATGGAAGGTAAAATTTTAATCGTTGATGATCAATATGGGATTCGTGTGTTATTACATGAAGTGTTCCAAAAAGAAGGTTATCAGACATTCCAAGCAGCGAATGGATTTCAAGCTTTAGATATCGTGAAAAAAGATAATCCAGATTTAGTAGTGTTAGATATGAAAATTCCAGGCATGGATGGTATAGAGATTTTAAAGCATGTAAAAGAAATTGATGAGAGTATTAAAGTAATTTTAATGACTGCTTATGGAGAGCTTGATATGATCCAAGAAGCAAAAGATTTAGGTGCTTTAATGCATTTTGCTAAACCATTTGATATTGATGAAATTCGTCAAGCTGTGAGAGAGCAACTTGCTGTAGAGGCGTAAAAAATGAATTTTTTATAAAAAATATGGAAAAAAGCGTTTACATGGACTATTGAGCAGGTGAATACAGTTGAGTTTTTGAGTACAAGTTGTTATCCTATTGAGTGTAGAAAAAAGTCCGGTAGGTAAATATACATAATTTACCTTATCCTGGTCATACTACCAGCGATAAGAATTTATCGGATACAAAAAACGTTTTTTAGGAGGATTCACCATGCCTTTAGTTTCTATGAAAGAAATGCTAAACACAGCACTAGAAGGAAAATACGCAGTTGGTCAATTCAACATGAACAACTTAGAGTGGACTCAAGCTATCTTAGCTGCTGCGGAAGAAGAAAAATCTCCTGTAATCCTAGGTGTATCTGAGGGTGCAGCTCGTCATATGACTGGTTTCAAAACAGTTGTAGCTATGGTTAAAGCTTTAATCGAAGAAATGAACATCACTGTTCCTGTAGCGATTCACCTTGACCATGGTTCAAGCTTTGAAAAATGTAAAGAAGCAATCGATGCAGGTTTCACATCTGTAATGATCGACGCTTCTCACCACCCATTCGAAGAAAATGTTGAAACTACTAAAAAAGTAGTAGAATACGCACACGCTCGTAACGTATCTGTTGAAGCTGAGCTTGGAACAGTTGGCGGACAAGAAGACGACATTATCGCTGAAGGCGTAATTTACGCTGATCCTGCAGAGTGTAAACACCTTGTTGAAGCAACAGGTATCGATTGCCTAGCTCCAGCTTTAGGTTCTGTACATGGTCCTTACAAAGGTGAGCCTAACTTAGGATTCGCTGAAATGGAACAAGTTCGTGACTTCACTGGCGTACCTTTAGTATTACACGGTGGTACTGGTATCCCAACTGCTGATATCGTAAAAGCTATCTCTTTAGGTACTTCAAAAATCAACGTAAACACTGAGAACCAAATCGAGTTTACAAAAGCTGTTCGTGAAGTATTAAACAAAGATCAAGAAGTTTACGATCCTCGTAAATTTATTGGACCTGGCCGTGACGCTATTAAAGCAACTGTTGCTGGTAAAATGCGTGAGTTCGGTTCTAACGGTAAAGCGTAAGAATAAAATTCCGTTTTGGAAACCGTCTAGTCTTTTAGACGGTTTCCTTTCGTTGTATAATGAAAGCGTGAACAAGTCTAAAGATTTTATCATTTTTGGTTTTTAAATAGAAAATAATGTGCATAGTCCTATTAATAAATGTGATAACGTATCTAAATTGATAAAGTAAATTCGATGAATAGTTGATCTTTATATATTCGTGCTACAGGAGAAATGAATATAATGATTTCCTATTTATCCCGCATTAAAGGGCAGTAAGACCCCCACCTCAAAATTTAGTGGAAGCAAAGAAGTTAGGTGGGGGTCAACTGCCCGTAAAAGCCCGATTGGTTCAACTAATAATTAGTGGGGGATAAACACCCCCCACTAATTAAAGTTTCACTTTATTGAGTTTTGGGATGGAAAGAGTGATTGAGATTCTTAAGGGGAGCTTTCTATAAAAAGATAGAAAGTAAATACATTCACAAGAAGGGAGCTCAATATGGAAAAATTGCTAATTGAAGGCGGAAGAGCTTTAAATGGAACAATTCGAGTAAGCGGTGCAAAGAACAGTGCCGTTGCATTAATTCCAGCGACAATTTTAGCAGATACTCCAGTAACTATTGGTGGTGTCCCTAATATTTCGGACGTGAAAATGTTAGGAGACTTACTAGAGGAAATTGGAGGGAAAGTAACTTATGGACAGGAGGAAGAGATGGTAGTCGATCCTTCTAACATGGTTGCAATGCCTTTGCCAAATGGAAAAGTGAAAAAATTGCGCGCTTCTTATTATTTAATGGGTGCGATGCTTGGCCGTTTTAAAAAAGCTGTTATTGGGCTTCCGGGTGGATGTCATTTAGGACCGAGGCCGATTGATCAGCATATTAAAGGGTTTGAAGCGCTAGGTGCACATGTTACAAATGAACAAGGTGCCATCTATTTAAGAGCAGATGAACTACATGGAGCACGTATTTATTTAGATGTTGTTAGTGTAGGAGCTACAATTAATATTATGCTAGCAGCTGTACGAGCGAAAGGTAGAACTGTTATTGAAAATGCAGCGAAAGAGCCCGAGATTATTGATGTAGCTACATTGTTAACAAGCATGGGAGCACGTATTAAAGGTGCTGGTACAGATGTAATCCGAATAGATGGTGTGGACTCTTTACATGGTTGTCACCATACTATTATCCCAGATCGTATTGAAGCTGGTACGTATATGATTCTAGGAGCTGCATCAGGAGGAGAAGTAACGGTTGATAACGTTATTCCTCAGCATTTAGAATCAGTTACTGCAAAGCTAAGAGAAGCTGGTGTTCAAGTTGAAACGAATGATGATCAAATTACAGTGAACGGTAATAGAAAGTTAAAAGTAGTTGATATCAAAACGCTTGTATATCCAGGTTTTCCAACAGATTTACAACAGCCGTTTACGACGCTTTTAACAAAGGCGCACGGGACGGGAGTTGTAACAGATACAATTTACGGTGCCCGTTTCAAACACATTGATGAATTACGTCGTATGAATGCTCAAATTAAAGTAGAAGGTCGTTCGGCAATTGTAACTGGTCCTGTATTGTTGCAAGGTGCAAAAGTGAAGGCGAGTGATTTACGAGCGGGAGCAGCACTTGTTATTGCAGGGTTAATGGCAGATGGAATTACAGAAGTAACAGGACTTGAGCATATTGATCGAGGTTATGAGAATATAGTGGACAAGCTTAAAGGGCTTGGAGCAAACATTTGGCGAGAACAAATGACAAAACAAGAAATTGAAGAGATGAAGAACGCATAAGTGATACTTCCGTAAGGGGGAAGCGAAGCATCACTACTTGCGGAAGTACACTTTATAGAAAAACACGGTTCACAAAATACGGCAGAAATATAAAGACTTAAAGGAGAGGGATTATTGTGGAAAGAAGTTTATCTATGGAGTTAGTACGTGTAACAGAGGCTGCAGCATTATCATCAGCGCGTTGGATGGGGCGCGGGAAAAAAGATGAAGCGGACGGTGCAGCAACATCAGCTATGCGTGATGTATTTGATACAATTCCGATGAAAGGTACAGTTGTAATTGGTGAAGGTGAGATGGATGAAGCACCAATGCTATATATCGGAGAGAAATTAGGTACAGGATATGGACCACGTGTAGATGTTGCAGTTGATCCTTTAGAAGGGACAAACATCGTAGCAGCCGGTGGCTGGAATGCTCTTGCTGTTATTGCAATTGCAGACCACGGTAATTTGTTACATGCTCCTGACATGTACATGGATAAAATCGCGGTTGGCCCAGAAGCAGTTGGGGCGGTCGACATTGATGCGCCTATTATTGATAACTTACGTGCAGTTGCGAAAGCGAAAAATAAAGATATTGAAGATGTTGTAGCGACAGTTTTAAATCGCCCACGTCATCAAGAAATTATCGAAGAAATTCGTAAAGCTGGTGCTCGCATTAAATTAATTAATGATGGAGATGTAGCTGGAGCAATTAATACAGCGTTTGATCGTACAGGTGTAGATATTTTATTTGGATCTGGTGGAGCACCTGAAGGTGTATTGGCAGCAGTTGCTTTAAAATGTTTAGGTGGAGAAATTCACGGAAAACTATTGCCACAAAACGACACTGAATTAGCACGTTGTAAAAAAATGGGCATAGAAGACATTAATCGTATCCTTCGTATGGAGGACTTAGTAAAAGGCGACGATGCAATCTTTGCAGCAACAGGCGTAACAGATGGAGAACTATTACGCGGTGTTCAATTTAAAGGTAGTGTAGGAACAACGCAATCTCTTGTTATGCGTGCAAAATCAGGTACAGTTCGCTTTGTAGATGGTCGTCATAGCTTAAATAAAAAACCGAACTTGGTTATTAAGTAAAAAGCGGAGGTGGCTTGTTCAGAAGGGGTGAAATGACTGACCCTTCTAGCCACCGGAGCTGGATTAAATAAAAAGTGTAAGCGGCTCGTTCAGAAAGGTTAAAATGGTCGACCTTTTTAACTATCGGAGCTGGAACTAAACTAAATAAGAAGCGAAGACAAATTTTCTTGTCTTCGCTTCTTGTATTTGTGTTCCAACGTATTGATTAAAACTAGATAAAAGGGTTACAATAGTGAATATTACCCTACTTGAACTTATTGCCTTTCATTATTAATTATTTGCCTTCCGTATTTTTCCCTTTACCCATGAAAAAAGAGAATAACGTTAAAGTGTGGTGTCTGAATGAATTTGTCAATTGCAGCATTAGAAAACATGAAATTAAAAGAGTTATACGAGCTTGCGAAAGAATTTAAGATTTCGTATTATAGCAAGTTAACGAAAAAAGAGTTAATCTTTTCTATTTTGAAAGCTCGAGCAGAAAAAGAAGGTTTCTTTTTCATGGAAGGCGTATTAGAAATTATTCAATCAGAAGGATTTGGATTCCTACGTCCTATCAACTATTCTCCAAGCTCAGAAGATATTTATATCTCAGCTTCGCAAATTCGTCGTTTCGATTTACGTAATGGAGATAAAGTTTCTGGTAAAGTACGACCTCCGAAAGAAAATGAACGCTATTTTGGGTTATTACAAGTTGAAGCTGTAAACGGAGATGATCCAGATTCAGCAAAAGAGCGTGTGCATTTCCCTGCATTAACACCATTATACCCAGATCGCCAAATGAAATTGGAAACGGAACCGAAAAAGTTACCGACACGTATCATGGATTTAATCGCACCAGTTGGATTTGGACAACGTGGTTTAATTGTTGCGCCTCCAAAGGCTGGTAAAACAAGTCTATTAAAAGAAATTGCACACAGTGTTACAACAAATCATCCAGAAGCAGAATTAATTGTGCTTTTAATTGATGAGCGTCCAGAGGAAGTAACAGACATTGAACGTTCTGTTAAGGGCGACGTTGTAAGTTCTACTTTTGATGAAGTACCAGAAAATCATATTAAAGTAGCTGAACTTGTGTTAGAACGTGCAATGCGTCTTGTAGAGCACAAAAAAGATGTTATCATTTTAATGGATAGTATTACCCGTTTAGCGCGAGCTTACAACCTTGTTATTCCGCCAAGTGGTAGAACATTATCGGGTGGTATCGACCCAGCGGCTTTCCATAGACCGAAGCGTTTCTTTGGAGCTGCACGTAATATTGAAGAGGGCGGTAGCTTAACGATTTTAGCAACAGCCCTTGTTGATACAGGATCTCGTATGGACGATGTTATTTACGAGGAATTTAAAGGAACTGGAAATATGGAACTTCACTTAGATCGTTCGTTAGCTGAACGTCGTATCTTCCCAGCGATTGATATTCGTCGTTCTGGTACACGTAAAGAAGATCTATTAATTCCAAAAGAGCATTTAGACAAGTTATGGGGTATTCGTAAAACAATGCGTGATACACCAGACTTTGTTGAAAGTTTCTTACGTAAGCTTCGCCAAACGAAGACAAACGAAGAATTTTTACAAAACATTGTTGCAGACTCGAAAAGATATGTAACAACTAAGTAAAGGGAAAAGATGGGGACTCGCTTATTTTATAGTAAGCGAGTTTTTTATGCCTTTTAGGTGATATTAAAGAGAGAAATAAGTGGGAGAACCTTAGCCAGTCAGAGCTAAACGAGCCCCCGCCACTTTAAATTTCAAAAGACAAAAACAGGTAGTTGCAAAATGAAGTTAGCCTTGTTATAATTTCATCATATGTGTTTCATCAATATAGTTGTGTATGCAGCTGAAGATGAAAAACTCTGTTTCGAAAATGATTCAGGGCGGAAGGAGATGAAAAGAATGAAAGCAGGAATTCACCCAGATTACAAGAAAGTTGTATTCATGGACACAAACACAGGCTTCAAATTCTTAAGCGGGTCTACTAAAGGCTCTAGCGAAACTGTTGAGTGGGAAGATGGTAACACTTATCCATTACTAAAAGTTGAGATCAGTTCTGATTCTCACCCATTCTACACTGGACGTCAGAAGTTTGCTACTGCAGACGGACGCGTTGATCGCTTCAATAAGAAATACGGTATCAAGTAATAAAAACATAAAACAGGCAAGTGTATGTATTCGCTTGTCTGTTTTTTTTGCGAAAATATTATACCTTTACCCTACTTTTAACTAAAAAGTAGATGAAAGGAGAGCTTCATGTACTTAATAAATCAAAATGGCTGGATTGAAGTGATTTGCGGTAGTATGTTTTCTGGTAAATCAGAAGAATTAATCCGCCGTGTGCGCCGTACGCAATTTGCGAAACAACATGCAATTGTATTTAAACCATGTATTGATAATCGCTATAGTGAAGAAGACGTTGTATCACATAACGGATTAAAGGTGAAAGCAGTTCCTGTTTCAGCTTCAAAAGATATATTTGAACATATCACTGAAGATATGGATGTAATTGCAATCGATGAGGTGCAATTCTTTGATGGGGACATTGTGGAAGTGGTGCAAGTATTGGCAAATCGTGGCTATCGTGTCATTGTAGCTGGTTTAGACCAAGATTTCCGTGGTCTACCATTTGGACAAGTTCCTCAGCTGATGGCGATTGCTGAACATGTAACAAAGCTACAAGCAGTATGTTCTGCATGTGGATCTCCGGCAAGTCGTACACAACGATTAATTGATGGAGAACCAGCGGCATTTGATGATCCGATTATTTTAGTTGGGGCTTCAGAATCGTATGAACCGCGCTGTCGTCATTGTCATGCAGTTCCTACAAACAAAGATAAGTAAAACTCGCTGCGCAAGGCGAGTTTTTTTCAGAATAGAGAGTGTGGTTGGTGTGAGCCGCTTACGCTTTTAAATATAATTTGCGTTTTTTTGAGTAAGTACCATATACTATTTGTATTAGATACTAGGATGTAGAGGTGAATGATGTGTTAGATCGTTTGCAAGCTGTAGAAAATCGTTATGAGAAGTTAAATGAATTGTTAAGTGACCCAGAGGTTATTAGCGATACAAATAAACTTCGTGAATATTCAAAGGAACAGTCTGATATACAGGAAACGGTAGAGGTGTATCGTGAGTATAAGGATGTTCGTGAGCAATTAAAAGATGCGAAAGCAATGTTAGAAGAGAAGTTAGACGCAGAAATGCGTGACATGGTAAAAGAAGAGGTTTCTGAGTTAGAATCACAAGAAAAAACGTTATCAGAACGTCTGAAAATTTTACTAGTTCCAAAGGACCCTAATGATGATAAGAACGTTATCGTTGAGGTTCGTGGGGCTGCTGGTGGCGACGAGGCCGCTTTATTTGCTGGTGACTTATACCGCATGTATAGCCGTTATGCTGAGGTTCAAGGTTGGAAAACAGAAATTATCGAGGCTAGCTATACAGAGTTAGGTGGATATAAAGAGATTATCTTTATGATTAACGGTAAAGGTGCTTTCGCGAAGCTGAAATTCGAGAATGGTGCTCACCGTGTACAACGTGTTCCTGAAACGGAATCTGGTGGACGTATTCATACATCTACAGCAACTGTAGCTGTATTACCAGAGGCAGAAGAAGTAGAAATCGACATTCACGAGAAAGATGTTCGTGTTGATACATTCGCTTCTAGTGGTCCTGGTGGACAAAGTGTTAATACAACGATGTCAGCGGTACGTTTAACGCATTTACCGACTGGTGTAGTTGTATCTTGTCAGGATGAGAAATCACAAATTAAGAATAAAGAAAAAGCGATGAAAGTATTACGCGCACGTGTTTATGATAAGTTTAGACAAGAAGCACAAGCTGAATATGATCAAAACCGTAAACAAGCTGTTGGTACGGGTGATCGTTCAGAGCGTATTCGTACGTATAACTTCCCGCAAAACCGTGTTACAGACCATCGAATCGGTTTAACGATTCAAAAGCTAGATCAAATCTTACAAGGTAAGTTAGATGATTTCATCAATGCCTTAGTGATGGAAGATCAGGCTCAAAGGATGGAGGCAGCTGAGTAATGCGTGTCTATGAAGCCCTGAAATGGGCTTCTTCTTTTTTACAGGAAAATGGACGAGATGAAAATGCGGGAGAAATTGTCCTTTGTCATGTATTAAAGATGAACAGAACAGGATTACTTATGAATATGCGTGAAGAAATAAATGAGGAACAAGAGGCAAGCTTTACGGAGTTTATCCACAAGCATGTAGAAGGTATACCTATTCAATATATGATTGGTTATGAAATGTTTTATGGCCGTTCATTCTTTGTGAATGAAGAAGTATTAATACCAAGACCGGAAACAGAAGAGCTTATAGTAGGCGTATTAGAAAGAATTGAGCGCCATTTTGGCGACAAGGAATTACATGTAGCAGATATAGGAACAGGTAGTGGAGCGATTTCTATTACGCTTGCTTTAGAAAATAAAAATCTCCACGTGTATACAGTAGATATTGCACAAGAGTCGATTGAAGTTGCAAAAGAAAATGCAAAAGCTTTAGGTGCAGAAGTAACGTTCTATCACGGTGATTTATTGTCACCATTTGATAAAACGGGTCAAAAGCTAGATGTTGTTGTTTCAAATCCTCCATATATACCGGAAGAGGATTGGCGTGGTCTTTCTCCTGTTGTGAAAGAGCATGAGCCGAAGAGAGCGCTTGTTGGTGGAGAAGACGGATTAGATTTTTATCGCCGTTTTATGGAAGAATTGCCGAATGTGTTGCAGGAGAAAGCAATTGTAGCATTTGAAATTGGAGTAGGACAAGGTGAGGATGTAAAAAGATTGTTACAACAAGCTTTTCCACATGCCCATGTTGAGGTTGTTTTTGATATTAACGGAAAAGACCGTATGGTATTTGCAGAGATGGAGTAAGGTTCACACCTTACTCTATTTTTTTTTTTTTTTTTTT
>NZ_JAKUDW010000137.1:0-11420 GCF_022662595.1 Bacillus cereus group sp. BfR-BA-01524
CAATTAAGCTCGCTCCGCTATTTTTCTTTAATACACCATTTTTCGCTTTTAATTGCTTAAGAGAAATTGCTTTTTTATTACGCTCGATTAGCTTATATTCGCCATTATCATAATAGTAGCTATCGCCGTTATCATGTTTATAGAAAGTAGTGAAACCTTTCTCTAACATTTCTTTCACCCAAGTAGGAACAACTACGCCGTTTTCTTCCATCTTTTGAACAGATTTTTCAACGCCGATTGCATCCCAAACTTCAAACGGTCCTTGCTCCCAGCCGAAGCCCCACTTCATCGCTTCGTCAATTGCAACAATATCGTCAGCAATTTCTTTATGAAGTTTTGCAGAGTATAAAAGAGTTGGTGTAATGATGTTCCATAACAACTCTCCTGCACGGTCTTTCGCGTATACAAGCGCTTTCAATTTATTCGCTAATCCTTTTTCTTGTTTACTTAACTCTACGGATGCAGCTTTTAATTTTTTACGCGCTTCGTATTCCATCGTTTCAGGATTTAATTCTAAAATTTCTTTTCCTTGTTTTAAGAAGAAGCCTTGACCCGTTTTACTTCCAAGCCATTTTTTCTCAAGCATGTCATGCATGAAAGCTGGTACTTTAAATACATCACGCTCTTCTTCTTGTACGTTTTCATACACGTTATTTGCAACGTGTACGAATGTATCTAAACCGACAACATCTAATGTGCGGAACGTTGCGCTCTTTGGACGACCAATAAGTGGGCCTGTTACAGAATCAACTTCCCCAATGCTATAGCCGCGTTTTACCATCTCTTGAAGAGTAACAAGTAAGCCGTACGTACCGATGCGGTTTCCAATAAAGTTTGGTGTATCTTTTGCGATAACAACGCCTTTTCCAAGAACGTCTTCGCCAAATAGTTTCATGAAGCTTAATACTTGTGGATCTGTTTCTTTCGTCGGTATTACCTCTAGAAGTTTTAAATATCGTGGTGGGTTAAAAAAGTGTGTGCCTAAGAAGTGTTTCTGGAAGTCGTCTGAACGACCTTCTGCCATTTTTTCAACTGAAATGCCTGACGTATTCGAGCTTACAATAGAACCCGGTTTACGAACAGCGTCTACTTTTTCAAATAATTTCTTTTTAATATCTAAGTTTTCAACTACTACTTCAATAATCCAATCTACATCAGCTAGAAGCTCAAGATCATCTTCTAAGTTACCTGCTTCAATCAGTGCTAGATTTCCTTTCACTGTCAGAGGAGCTGGTTTTTGCTTCAATAGTTTCTGTACAGCCGTATTACTAAAACGATTTCTCACACTTTTATGTTCTAATGTAAGTCCCTTCGCTTCCTCTTCTTTCGTAAGCGCAGGTGGTACAATATCAAGCAATAATGTCGGAATACCAATATTAGCTAAGTGTGCCGCAATTCCCGAACCCATTACGCCTGAACCTAGAACAGCAGCCTTTTTAATTTGGAACATCCAATTCTCCCCCTATTCTTGAATGAATGCTCATTCAATTTTTCGACATAAGTCGCAATCAATGAGTGAGCCTCTACTAATAAATATATGATACTGTTTAAATTTTCGCAATATATTTATTGATAAAATTTTCTGAAATAAATATTTTTCTTTCATTTGGCTATGCTATACATGTGTATTTTCTTTGTTTAAATGCACTTTTCCTTTTTATAATCTGACGAAACTGGAGGAATATATATGGCAAAACTTAAGAAGAACCCTTCAAAGGCTGGAATTAGTGCAGCTAGTGTAACTGGAAACGCAGGTCCACATAATCACGGTGTTGAAAAAGGACGCCAAGGTAATAACCAACAATATAAGAAGCATAATATGGGCGAAAAATAACGCTATATTTTTGGGCAGAGAACGTGGCATAATGATTAATGGCTACTTTTTCTGCCCAATTTATTTGTACATATGGAAAACAAAAGAGGGAACGATGATGAAACGAACAATAGTTATGATTGTAATGATTGCTACACTATTTACAGGGATGATTTTCTTCTCTTATGCACAAAGGCAACAAGCTGTAAAAGCTGATCAACCTAACATTACTGGGCAATATGGGGTTACAATCGATGCAAACACAGGTGAAATTTTGTATGGGAAACGCGAAGACGAACGTTCTTATCCGGCTAGTATAGCCAAAATGATGACAGCCCTTCTTTTACTAGAGAATGTAAAAGAAGATGAAGAAATTACGGTTACAGAAAATGCAATTAAAACAGAAAGTCAAAGCAAGAAAATTAAACTTCGTGCTGGAGAAAAATTAAAGCGTGATGAGGCATTAAAACTTATGCTTATCATTAGTGCAGATCCAATAGCTGAATCAATTGCAGAACATATTGCAGGATCAAAAAATGAATTTGTGAAAATGATGAATGCTAGAGCGAAGGAACTTGGTACAAAGCATGCGACTTTCAAGAACGCAAGTGGTGCTGATGCAATTGGGAATAAAGTATCACCATATGACATTGCTATTATTACGAAAGAAGCATTAAAGTATCCAGTTGTTTTAGAATATATGAATTCAACACGTACAACTCTACATACTTCAGAACGCTCTCCAAACATCGCAAACTATGGACGAGAAGAACTATATGACGATCCATATGCGATTGGAAGTAAAAGCGGTCTATCAGCACTCGGCAAATATACGGTCGTAACAGTGGATGAAAAAGACGGTAAACGCGTCATTAATGTTGTATTATCTTCTTCTCGCACGCAACTATACCCTGATACGAAAAAAATGGCACATTACGCATTTCAGCAATTAAAATAACCAAGGAGTATTTTCTCCTTGGTTATTTTTTAACCATACCTTTTAACACGAACGCAACGTTTGCTGGACGCTCTGCTAGACGACGCATAAAGTAGCCATACCAGTCATTTCCATAAGGTACGTAAACACGCATTTTGTAACCTTCTTTTACTAGCTCAAGTTGACGCTCATTACGAATACCATATAACATTTGGAATTCAAATTGATCCCTTGGAATGTTGTGTTCTTCGGCAAGTTTTTTCGTATATTCAATAATCGCTTCGTCATGTGAAGCAATTGCAGTATAATTCCCATTTAATAAGTGCATTTTAATAATTTTTTTATAATTGTCATCTACATCTTTCTTGTCCGGGAACGCCACTTCTTCAGGTTCTTTATAAGCCCCTTTTACAAGACGTAAATTCGGACTATAAGCATTTAATTCTTCCATATCTTTTTCTGTACGATATAGGTAAGCTTGAATAACTGTACCAATATTATCGTATTCAGATTTTAATTGTTTAAAGATCTCAATTGTTTTCCCGCAGCGCGTATAGTCTTCCATATCAATTGTAATAAACACACCATTTTCTTTTCCAGCTTCTAAAATACGGCGCATATTGTTCATTACGATTTCATCAGAGATATCTAATCCCATAGAAGTCATTTTTAAAGAAAGCTGCGAATTAAGACCTTCTCTTCCAATTGCACGAATCGCTTCAATCGATTCGCTAGCCATTTCATTTGCTTCCGCTTCGTTATCAACGAATTCACCTAAATAATCGATCGTTACACAAAGACCTTGCTTATTTAATGCTTTAATTGCAGCTGTCGCTAATTCAATCGTCTCCCCTGCGACGAAGCGACCTGCACCAAAGCGCAAACCGTACTTTTTAGCCAGTTTTGTTAGCGCTTTATTTTTTGACAAGAAAAGAAACGAATTTCGCATTAATTGTTCCATGTAATTCACCCCTATGACTGTAATTTATCTGTTTTTTACCCCTCTTCAAAATTATATCATTGTTTAAAATTATTGGATACAAATAATTATTTAGATAATTTATAAAATACTATAAAAACATTTAAAAACCTATATTCTCGCATGTAAATATGAAGGGAATATTTTTCGACATTTAGAAAAAACGGGTTTACTAGGCATAAAATAGGCATGTCGAAAATATTCGACATGCTTATAAAACCCTTAATATTCCATGTAAATTATATAAGGATATTAATAAAGAAAACTTGAGGTAACATTCGCCTCAAGTTTTCTCACTGCTCATTTCGCTTCTCTTCATTCAGCCTTTTAATATCCGTAATTAACTGCACCATCTCTTCTTTCGCATCTGGATATGTCTCATTCCAATGCTTCACTAATGCTGGCATCGTCTTCGCTATGTAAGAATACAGTGCCCACTTCTGTACCTGTTCTTTTCTCTCTTCGCTACTCTCTCCAAGTAACAGCTCAGTGTATTTCTCTAGTAACCCGTCAAACTGCTCGTTAAACTTTTCATTCATCTTATTTACCTCCTATATGAAAAAAGCAGCGAAAACCGCTGCTTTTTCTTATAATTTTGATCGAACAGAGTTTAATTTCTTCTCCATTGTGCTTACTTTATCACGACGATCATCAATACGAATTGTTGTTGCAACACGCTGTGCACCTTTCGTATAAGGCACTTCATGCATTTGTTGAATTACTTCTAGAATAACAGGAAGATCTCCTTCAATAACTGTATTCATCGGTGTTAGTTGATACTTCACGCGATTTGCATTTTTCTCTAGCACCTTTTGTACTTCTGCTACATATTCACTAACACTTGGATTACCTGTTCCTACCGGAATAATCGATACGTCAACAATTGCCATAGTAATTTGCCTCCTATAATCGCTTCTTATATATCCACTGTCTATTTTACCGAAATCCTCATCATTTTACTAATATGTTACTCTTCCACTTTAAACTGCTCGACTAATCTTTCTAAATCCCTCATATGCTCTGTCAAACTTTCCATCGTGTGAGCTACCTTTTCTAAATGATTAACCTGTGATTCCGTTGCAGCATGTACCTCTTCGGAAACAGCTGCACTTTCTTGACTCGTACCAGCAATTGTATGCATTACCGCTGTAATTTCTCCTTGCTCGTAACCTATGTTATGTACCTCTTCTACAATTTTTTCAACTGAAGTACTAATCGTATTTACAACTGACATAATTGTGCGGAACTCCATTTCCGCCTCTGTCGTCACTTTATTTTGCACATCTGCAATGTCTTTCAATTTACTTACAACTTCTACAACCCTTTTTACTTCTACTTGCACATCACCAATCATCGTTGTAATTTCTCCTGTTGCCTCTTTTGATTGTTCCGCTAATTTCCGAACCTCTTCAGCAACAACCGCAAATCCCTTACCTTGCTCACCTGCACGGGCAGCTTCAATTGAAGCATTTAAAGCAAGTAAATTTGTTTGATCCGAAATACCTTTTATTAACTCAACAACATTTTGAATCGATCCAACTCTTTGTTCTAACTTACCGGATGCTTCTTCTGTATGAACAACAATCGAAGATGATTGTCCCCTCGTACGAACTAAGTTCCTCATTGTATTTAATCCTTGCTTAGATGCCTCTTCCGCTTTGCCAGCCACTCCTTTTATTTCATCAACAGAGCTATTCATTTGTTCCACTGACTCCGCCATATTTTCGAGCTGAGCAGAAACTTCATCCACACTATTCGCAAGAGTAGAAGCTCCTCCGCTCACATCATCCATTGCTCCTGAAACTTCTCTACTAGCCGCTACTGTTTCATTCGTTAAATAATGTAAACTATTCGTTGATTGTTGCACCGTTGATACGCTGTTTTTAATTTTACTTACCATTTCATTCATTTGTTCAACCATATCATTAAAGTGTTTCGTCAACTCTCCAACTTCATCTTTACTTGTCACTTTCATTCGCAGCGTTAAATCGCCTTCTGCTACTTTTTGCACGTGATTCTTTAATAGTTGCAGTGGTCTTGCTAATCTTCTTGAGAACAAGTAGGAAGCTACGATTCCAACTAATAAACTAATACATGCCATTATAATAACTGTATTTCTCGTACTATTTAATAGCCCATCGATCGTTTCTTTCGGATAAAAGATTCCTATCGTCCATTTCATCGTATCAAATGATTGACTATAAACAACTACATCTTCACCTTTTATTGTAGTGACCGCATATTTTGTTACCTCTTTATTTAAGCTCTTTATAAGTGGCTCTTTAGAAACATCTTTCCCTATCTTTTCTGGATAAACAAGAGCCATATTTTTATCATTTATAATAAACATTTCTCCGTCATTATTGTATTGAATATTGTGAAGCAACTTCTGAATCGTCCCAAGCGATACATCCATCGCAACAACGCCTAATACAGATCCATCTTGAGCTGTAATTGCTTTAGAAACACCTACACTTAACTTTCCTGTTGCAATTTCATAAGAAGGTTGTCCCCAATGGACCTTTTTTACATCAGCCTCTGAATCTTTATACCATGGTCTTGTCGTTGGATCATATCCTTCTGGCACTTGCCCACCTTCAGCAAGATTGGCACTTAATGTTTTTTTATCTTTCGTACCAATATATAAATCTAAAATACCAGGATGATTCTTTTTATACTCCGCAAACTCTTTTGTTAAAAATGCTTCCTCTTCTGGAGTAACCCCACCTTGAAGCATGTTACGAATCATCTCACTGTTCGCGTAATACCCCATATCTTCATCCGTTCTTTGAACAAATGTCGTAAGTTGCTCTGTCACAAGATCCATCGCATTTTGAGAATACTCGTCTAAAGAACGCACTTCCTTTTCTTTCTGTAATTGATACACAGCTGTACCCAATATTACGAACATCATAGAAATAAGTACTGAAAACACTACCGCAATTTTTAAACGTAAACTTCTTAACATCTTCCCCCAAGCATCCCCTTCGCATTAAATTAAAATCTTATTAATCATTATATTAAGTATAATAGATAAAATTAAAAAATTGAAATTAATTCTCATCTAAATTGAATTAAAAAAACTACCACCTCTTGTGTAAAAACAAATAGTTCATTATCCTTAAAATATAATCTCATTCGTTCGGAGGGAACTATGTTACAAAAATTCGGTTTCTCACAATATGAAAGCCAAGCTTATGAAGTTGTCGTATCAAGCAATGAACCATTAGATGCTACAACAATTGTGAAGCATTCAGGTGTTCCAAAAGCAAAAATATATGAAGTGCTAGCACGCCTAATCGATAAAGGAATGGTAATGGATTCTGTTTCAGAAAAGAAGAAGCTGTATACAGCATTACCACTAAAACTAGCAATTGAAAAATTAACGTCAGAATTCCAATCAAATATTAAAGAACTGGAAACAAATATATCAAAAAAATCATTTACAGATGACCGTGTGTGGAGCTTAAAGATGCAATCTTCTATTCGAGTTCAAAGTAAAGAACTCATTGAAAGTGCAAAAGAATCAATCCGTATTTCAGCTTGGAATGATACTCTTTTAGAATATCTCCCTTTACTAGAACAAAAAGCAAAACAAGGTGTTCAAATTGAATCCCTTATTGTTGGAGAAGTAGAAACAGACTTAGAAAACATGCATTTTCTAATCCCAGCTGAAGAGCCTAATGCATTAGAGCGCTACTTGCTACTCATCGTTGACGATCGTGAAATTTTATTTGCTGGCGTAGAACAAGAGTCATGGCAAGCGATGAAAACAATGTCACAACCTTTCGTAAAGTTCTTTACAGAATTTTTCTATCACGACGTTGCACTTGCAAAGATTACCCAGAAACACCATGACCTCTTTATGGAAGATGAGGAAATTAAGAGTTTGTTGATGAAGTTAAGATACTAATTAAATAATAAAAAGGAGTCTAGTTTTTCACCTAGACTCCTTTTCGTTTTGTTCCTTTATGTCCATCAACAGCTCAATGATTTTCTCATTTTGCTCTACCTGTTTCTCAGAATTTTTATAGATGAAACGAACCCATCTAAGTGCAAGAATAATAAGAAACAACGGGATCATTGAAATTAGAAAACCAATAATTGAAAAATTCGTATACATATACATCACCTCGCTATATACCCTTTTCTCCATTTACCTACTAAAACCTGCAATTTTTCACAAATAAAAAAGAACCTATCAAACGATAGATTCTTCTTTCACGAACTGAGTAGAGCGTCCTCTCGTAATCGAGAAAATCGCGCAAAGCAGTGCTAATATAATAAAGCTACCACCTACCCAAGCATTATATATAACAGATGATTTTTCAATAACAACTCCACCTACTGTTGAACCAAGTGCAATTCCTAAATGAAGCGCAGAGTTATTTAAACCTTGCTGAATACCAGCTGATTCTGGCGCAATTTCAATTAAATAATTTTGCTGTGCTGGTGAAATAGCCCAGCTCAGCATACTCCAAAGTCCCATCATAATGATGAAGAGAGGGAATGAGAATGTCATTAATGGCAATATGAAGATTGCACATGCAAATACGATAATAATCGAGATAATACTTTTCTTCGATCCCCATTTATCAGCAAGCCATCCACCGAATCCACCGCCGATTACTGCTGCGATTCCGAAAATGAAGTAAAACACACTAATCCAATTTGCTTCAACATGCATAACATCTTTTAAAAACGGTGTTAAATATGCATACAATGTTAAATGCCCCGTTAAAAACAAAAATGATGTTAACTGTGCACTTACAATTTTTTTATCTTTTAAAGTAGCAAGTTGTTCTTTTATTGATAATACCGATGTCGGTGGTACTTTCGTTAAGAACAATGAAATACAAGCAATTGCCATAACTGTTAATACCGAAATTAACACAAATGGTGCACGCCATCCGTATGCATTTCCGAGTACAAGACCAAGCGGTACTCCAAGTACAAGTGATCCACTAATTCCCATAAAAATGATTCCAATTGCACGCGCACGAAAATGCGGTTCTACTACACTAGACGCAAGTGTTACAGATAGTGCAATAATTAATGAACCACTCGCCGCACAAATAACCCTTGAGAACATTAGCATTCCGTAATTCACACTAAATGCCGAAATAATATTTCCGATTAAGAAAATCGATAATGCTCCAACATACAATGTTTTTCTTTCAAACTTCCCTGTCAAAGCTAATAAAACTGGACCTGACAAAGCAAATACTACCGAAAATATTGTTATAAGCTGACCAGCTGCGCTAATAGATACTCCTAAATCATTGGCAACTAAATCGAGCGTTCCTCCTATAATTAGCTCAACCGTTCCGACTACGAAAGCCGCGATAGCTAAAATATACACACGAAAATTCAAGTCTTTCCCCACGCTTTCTATTTTGGTTACTACGACTATAGTAACCAAAATAGAAAGTGGAAGCAAGTACAATTTTTTTACAGTAAAAAAGGTAGACGTATTATACGCCTACCCTTCCATCATTCTGTTTCTTTCTTCTTATTCAAGTACCAATACACCGGCAGTCCAGTAAAGACAATTCCAATTGATAAGAAACAACTTACTGGATCGTTAATAATCGCACTACCGATTACAAAGAACGAACCTAAAATCGCTACGATTGGTACGATTGGGAATAACGGTACACTATATGCACGCTCTTTATTCTTATTACGTTTTCTTAAGATGAAGACACCAATAAACGTCATTACGTAGAAGATATAAATAATGAATACGGAAATCTCAGATAGCTTATTCGGATCACTAATAATCATTAAAATAATTCCTAAAATGATTTCAACAGTAATCGCATTTGCTGGTGTTTTAAATCTCGGACTTTCCTTTGCAATAAACTTAGAAAATGGAAGTTGTCCACGCTCTGCCATAGACATTGGAATACGT
This sequence comes from Bacillus cereus group sp. BfR-BA-01524, assembly GCF_022662595.1. Lineage (NCBI taxonomy): Bacteria > Bacillati > Bacillota > Bacilli > Caryophanales > Bacillaceae > Bacillus > Bacillus cereus group sp. BfR-BA-01524. The sequence continues at coordinate 9,644 of NZ_JAKUDW010000137.1, forward strand.
GGGAACGTTAAAATTTTTCCATTTAAACAGCCGAAAATAGAAACGATAATACCGATACTAATAATTTTCCCGCCATATTCTCCAAGTAACATGCCCGCAGCTGTCGCTGTTGCATTTTCTCCAAGGTCTACAATTTTCGCTGCTGGTAATACATTTAATAACGCCAAGTTAATTAATACGTAAGCAGCTGTTACGATTAAAATCCCAACTGTCATTGCTTTCGGTAATAACTTTGTTGGATTCTTCATTTCTCCACCAATCGAAGCAAGTAAAATCCAGCCGTCATAAGCAAATAACGTTGCTAAAATTGCCATACCGATACTTTGATTTTCTGATATCGGCACTACTACGTTAAAAATATCACTGTTTCCTTTCCAAAAACCTAACACGACAATTAATACAATCGGAATCATTTTCCCAATTGTCGTGATTGTTTGAACGATACCTCCGTATTTTGTTCCCATACTATTTACAAAGCCAAGGAACACAACTGTTCCGATTGCGATTGGTAAATTCCACACTTTATCTAAATAGAAAAAATTAATCATTAAAGAACTAAAGTATAAACCTAATGTTCCGATAATAGCTGGTCCATAAACAATTGTTTGCATCCAGCCTGATAAATATCCCCAAAAACTTCCGTAAATCTCCTCTAAATACGTATACAACCCACCATTTTTCGGGATTTGCGCTCCAATTTCAGCTACTGTTAAACCACTCGCTAACGTCAACAGACCACCAATTACCCAAGCAAGAATGGCCATATTAGAACTCCCTGAGTAATCTAATACGCTTCCTGGTTTCATAAATACACCAGACCCGATAATCGTTCCTACTACGATAGAAAGTGCTACTGTTAAACCAATTTTGTTCTTCTCATCATGATGCATGCTGCGTATCCTCCTTCCAATTCTAGTGTGATGCAAAAATGAAATAAAAAAACACTCCTCCCTAAAAAAGGGACGAGTGTTGTATTCGTGGTTCCACCCTTGTTTCAATTCGCAAAGTAACACACTTCACCAATTTCTCAAGTCTAAATAACGGTTTTTGCCGGCAAGCAATTACTAGATGTTCGTTCACTGCTGCAGTTCAGAGGTGGTAATCCATTTTTCCGTATTAGGAAGCTCACAGCCAAAGGCTTCCCTCTCTGAGAATCGTAAAAAATTGATCGTGTCCTCATCATCACTTCTTGATGTCGAATTTTGTAGTTATTGTTCATTATATTGAATTGTTAGAAAAAATCAATATATTTTTTTATATAACATAGGAAATATTTCTCTTCTTATATTATAACAGAAGATACAAAACTTCTCTAATTCCCTAAAAATGGTATAATCCATTTAGGAGGTGTACCAATAATGATTGCTGTCTTTTGTATCATCGCTACGTCTCTCTCTGTTCTATTCGCTATCATGCATCGGCACAAGTATCCTAGTTATAGCATTTTAGCGGTAGCTATTATACCAGCTGTTTCCTTCTACGTATTGGGTAAATATCAATATACGGAAGTGTTTATCGTTTTTGCAATCTTCTACTGCGTCTTCGGATACATACTAACAATGAAAAGAATTTCAATGCCTCATTAAAAGGGACCGATTTCTACTTATAGAAATCGGCCCTTGCACGTACCTTCCGGTTGCCCACACGAAAGATACGACTTCATTCAATTATTTCTCATCTTTTTTCATAAAAAACTTATGGTGCGGTAAATCAACATTCAACGCCTCTAATTGTTTCTTTTCATTCTCTAAAATCGCTTTTGCTTTTGTTTTTGTTG
>NZ_JAKUDW010000138.1:0-10999 GCF_022662595.1 Bacillus cereus group sp. BfR-BA-01524
GGAGCAGATTTGCGAGATGCAGATATTCGCGGGACTGATTTTACTAATAGTATTTTTCTGACGCAAGTTCAAGTAAATGCGGCGAGAGGGGATAAATATACGAAATTACCGAAATTATTGTCCCGTCCATCGCATTGGAGTGCGTAAAGAGTGAGGAGTATTTAGTGTGGATATATTTCAGTATTTAGAAGAGATGCAAGAGGATGTCTTTTCGTTAGCAGTAGAGCAAATAGAAGCGAAGTATTATGATATTTGTTGCATGTTGGCGTCTACAGAATATGCAGAACGAATTAAAGCAATTGATTTAGAGTCATATAATGAAAGTATTCGAGTAGGTTTGGATGCAGCTGTAGAAATGGCTACCAATGAAGAAGCAAAAGCGATTTATTTTGAGTATGACCTTGATAACGAGTGGACTAGTCAGTTTTATATTTGTGAGGAATACGTTCCACTTGAAGAAGAGGATGATGATTGGGCTTCTGAATGGACATATGATGTTGAGGGACTGGGGTCTGTAGAATTAGCGGATATGTATAATGAAAATTGCTTTGACACAAGTGAAAAAGCAATCGGTATCACTTTATATTTAATTGCTAAAACGCTGTGTAGTTTTATAAGTGTACGTAGTGAAGTGCAAAGTAATATACCGATTTGTATTGGTTTTCATGATCAAGACCCAATTATGCGAACAGGCAGAGATTAAGAATCTCTGCCTGTTTTGTTATTTCTTTTCAAAAGTAGTAATTAAAACACTACATATAATAAGAATACCACCAATAAAAAAGTTACTATTTAATGTTTCATTTAAGAGCAACCAACCAAGTAACGATCCAACGATAGGTTGGAAGAAGAAAAATAAGGAACCGATGCTTGCATCCAGTAATTCTAATCCTTTATTCCAAAGGAAAAAGGCACCTGCTGTTGAGACGATTCCTAAGTATAATACGCCTAATATTACGTACGTATTTACTGTTCCGATAGAGGCCGTTTGTAGCTCCCATATCATAAAAGGTGTAATAAAAAAGAGTGAAAAGAAAATTGCGTACGTTGTAATAACTAAGGATGAAAATTGGATTGAAGCGATTTTTACATAAATAGATAGTAAAGCCCATGTAATAGCGGCTCCAACTAAAATGATTGTCCCAATAAAATAGGAGCCAATTTCGATATCCCACCCGATTACGATAATGACACCGATTGTCGCTATTATAGTAGATAAAAGTCTACGAGCAGTTAGTTTTTCTTTCAAAATGAGCGCTGCAAATATAACCATAAATGCAGGTGTAGCTGATGTAACTAACGAGCCTGTATGAGCGTCGGATAATTTTGTTCCGATAAATTGGCATGTGATCGAAATGAAATAGCCGATAAATCCAATCCAAGCGAATAGGAGCCAATCTTTTTTGCGAATGACTACTTTTTTCTTTTGCTTTTTCTCAGCTATTTTCAAAATGAAATACAAAACAACAAAAGCGATAATAAAGCGTAGCCAAACGAGTGTTAGTGGTGGGATAAAATCGAGTACGTATTTGCTAACAACATACATACCGCCCCATATACTTGCTGCTAGTGATAAGCATATAGCTCCTAAAATTGTTTGTTTCATGTAAAGTACCTCCGTCTATTTTTAGGGTAATATGAGTTCCCTAAGACGAGGCATAGTGTATGTGCTAAATGAATGCCCGTCTTAGTTTATAGACGGCCTACAGGTTGATCATTTTCGAATGAAGTGTTGTAGTACATGCGTGCATTCCCCCTTCGTATTTTATAATGATATTATAACTTAATTTTCAGTTTATTGTACTGAATTGATTTTTTAGAAATAGAACGGTTATGTTCTAAAATAAGAAAAGCTTAAAAGAACAGGTGATTTCATAAATATATTTGGTTAGCACGTAACTAATGAAATTTGATAATTTAATTATATAATTGGAATCATATTTTATAAGTTTAAGAAAATATATAAAGTTATGTATAAATTGTGAATAATAAACCGTCACGTTTGACTGTACAGTTTATGTGTTGTATGATGTAAGTAATATAAACAAGGGGGGAAGATCGTTGGGAAGGTGTATCGAATCGGACAGTTGGCTCTCATGGCTCACGTGTCGAAACGAACGATTGATTATTATACGAATCTAGGTATCTTAAAAGCGGAGCGATCTCAATCTAATTATCGCTATTACGACGAAACAGCATTTGAGACATTACAATTTATTGAGAAGTGCAAAGAAATGCATATGCCGCTTTGTGAGATTAAAGAGAAAATCGAGGAGAAGAAGAAGCTGCTCGGTATCAATGAACACGTTTCGAAACAAGTGAATGAAGTGACAGACCATATTCATCGATTAGAAGTGGAGCTTACAGAGTTAAAGCCGCTTTTAGATGAATTGACTGATTCACAACGTGAAAAAATATCGAAATCTTTATCAGGTCAAACGACAGCTTTAATACAGACACTTGCTCTATTATTATAGAATAAGTGAAATCCGACCTCTTTAATTTTTGTATCGGGCTATGTTTTCTAACAAACAAATAAGAAAACATTATAGTATACAGGAGGTGGACACCTTAGTTTTTTAACTAAGGGGATTCATTGGAAATATTTAATTTAGTCATGGTTGCGATTTTAATCGCATTTACTGGATTTTTCGTAGCAGCAGAGTTTGCGATTGTAAAGATACGTTCAAGCCGTATCGATCAGCTTGTTGCGGAAGGAAAACGCGGTGCTTTAGCAGCGAAAAAGGTAACAACAAATTTAGATGAATATTTATCTGCTTGTCAATTAGGTATTACAGTTACAGCTATGGGATTAGGTTGGTTAGGTGAACCGACAATCGAAAAGTTATTACATCCGTTATTTGAGAAATGGAACTTAAATCCTTCTATTTCATCAGTATTAACATTTGGTCTTGCTTTTATGATTATGACGTATTTACACGTTGTAGTAGGAGAATTAGCTCCGAAAACGATGGCAATTCAAAAGGCTGAAAGGGTAACGTTATTATTGGCAGGCCCATTAATGATGTTCTATAAAGTAATGTATCCATTTATTTGGGTATTGAACGGTTCAGCTCGTGTGATAACTGGTTTATTCGGTTTAAAGCCAGCTTCAGAACATGAAGTAGCTCATACAGAAGAAGAATTACGTCTTATCCTTTCAGATAGCTATGAAAGTGGCGAAATTAATCAGGCTGAGTACAAGTATGTAAATAACATTTTTGAATTTGATAATCGTATTGCAAAAGAGATTATGGTACCGCGAACAGAAATCATTGGTTTCTACCTGGAAGATTCAGTAGAAGAACACATGAAAGTAATCCAAAATGAGCGATACACACGTTATCCGATTTTTGGAGAAGATAAAGATGATATTATCGGTATGGTCAACGTAAAAGATTTCTTTATTCGATATATGACCGAGGATCAAAAAGATTTATCATCTATTCGCTCGTATATGCGTCCGATTATTGAAGTGATGGAAACGACTCCAATTCACGATTTATTACTTCAAATGCAGAAGAAGCGAATTCCGATGGCTGTTTTATATGATGAGTACGGAGGAACAGCCGGAATTGTAACGCTTGAAGATATCTTGGAGGAAATCGTCGGCGAAATTCGTGACGAATATGATGAAGATGAAGCACCACCAATTCAACATGTGAACGAGCAACATATCATTGTTGATGGAAAAGTGCTTATCTCAGAAGTGAAAGATTTATTTGGATTACACATCGAAGAAGATGATGTAGATACAATCGGTGGATGGATTATGATGCAAAATCATGAAATCGAAGAAGGACAACACGTTGAGGCAGAAGGTTATGAATTTAAAGTTTTAGAAAAAGACGCTTACCAAATTAAACGTGTTGAAATTCGTAAGATGGAACAAGAACAAGAAGAAGAGAAAGCAGCAACTGTGTAAGTTGTTGCTTTTCTTCTAAAGTACAAAAAATGAGAACTTAGGAGCGGATATTTTGATTCAAGAAGCCTTACGTGTATATCGATTACAATTGTATGTGATCTTTAGTGGTTTACTACTTATGTGGACGATTACTCCGTTTGGAAAACAAGTGACAGGGTTCGGTATTGGATTAGCAGTAAGCGCCTATTGTCTTTGGTTATTAGCTCGCAGAGTGGAGAAACTCGGGAAAAGTATCGTAATGAAGGAAAAGGCTCCTGGATTAGGAGTTTTAAACCGATTTGCAGCTGCTATTTTAGGAGCTATCATCATGTATGAAATTGAGCATGAAATGGAAATGTGGGCATTCGGTACAGGGATTTTAGGTGGTCACTTTTTAATGATTGCAAATTTAGCTTATGCAAATATGCAATTAGTGAAAGAAGAAGAGAAACAAAGGGAACATGCTTCGAAAAACATAGAGCTATGATGAAAGGGACCTAATCGGGTTCCTTTTTTAGTTTAGCGATATTATACCAGTAATCAAATTAACGACAAATATAATACGCTTCTTTTTTGCGTTTTTCAATAGTATGAAAAATAATAAAAAAATTTTAAAAAACCCATCGATTTCTAAAGGTTATGTATGTTATTATGACAAAAGACTTTTTGAAAGAGGTGGATACCAATGTTACAAGCGCTACTTATTTTTGTGCTTCAAATTATTTACGTTCCAATTTTAACAATCCGTACGATTTTGCTTGTAAAGAATCAAACAAGATCCGCTGCTGGTGTTGGATTGTTAGAAGGAGCTATTTACATTGTCAGTTTAGGTATTGTGTTTCAAGATTTATCAAATTGGATGAACATCGTTGCCTATGTCATTGGCTTTAGTGCGGGACTGTTATTAGGCGGTTATATAGAGAATAAATTAGCAATTGGTTATATTACGTATCAAGTTAGTTTGCTAGACCGTTGTAATGAATTAGTAGATGAATTACGCCATTCTGGATTTGGTGTTACAGTATTTGAAGGTGAAGGAATTAATTCTGTACGTTATCGCTTAGATATCGTCGCAAAGCGTTCTAGAGAGAAAGAGCTTTTAGAAATCATTAATGAAATTGCACCGAAAGCGTTTATGTCTTCGTATGAAATCCGTTCATTTAAAGGCGGATATTTAACGAAGGCGATGAAGAAAAGAGCGTTAATGAAGAAGAAAGATGAACATGCATCGTAAAAAAGAGGAGTAGTGCTGCATTAAAAGCGCAGTATAAGTCCAAATGTAAAAGGGAGGAATCTATTTTGATGTAGATTCCTCTCTTTTTTATGAAAAATATTCATCTGTTAATTCAAAAAACTAAATCGTATAATTATTTTTTTACTCATTCTCAAATTAATGATTAGCCATATAATTTGAAAAAATACTGGTATAATAAACGCGATTAATAAAACGATAAGTGATATTGATTTAATTTCGGGTGTTTGAGTAACACCAGCACCATCAACATCTCGTAGCCAAATAATAGCTGCCCATATTCCAAAAATGATAATCCAAAATATGTTACCAATCCACCAAGAAATCCATCGTTTTTTCATATTAGCACCCCCTACATTTATCTACTGTTAAAAGTATATTTTCGTTTGTTACATTTATAATGAAACAACTTTAAAATCAGTTTTTAACTGTATATCTAACTTGTTTGAAGGTGACTATTTCTCCATCATCATTATCATCTTTCGTTTGTAAAAGTTGAACTTTTGGTTTGTAGTCCGTCCTATGAGCGTGTTCGATATCTTTAATGTTAAGCTTGTAGGATTCACCATTTTTTAGTTTTTGTTCCAACACTTTTTTATTAGCAACATAAATAAAAGTTACTTTATTTTCATCAATGCCTTTAGTTTTAATTTCTAATTCATTGTCTTTTGCTGTGATCGTTGGTGTTAATAATTCCATACTGCCTTTCCCGCTTTCTAAAGAATTCTCTGCTATAGTTGAACATCCTGATAATATGATTCCAGTGAATAGAAGAACAGCTAATTTCTGTTTCATAACATCCCTCAATTCCATGTGATTTTTGATTTTGGTATTGCTAGATTACTAGTGTGGAGCGTAAATGTTTAGTTAGTACCCTCTTAATTGTACCATAATATGTAAAATGAAACAGGATGTATATCCAATTTAAGGGAGAATGAAAAATTTACTGATTGTTGTAAATTCGTATGTTTTAGCTTCTATTTCAATCGAAATGTAGACGAGAGAAAGAAATTTTTTTATAGAAATTATAATTTTTACATTTTACAATAATGATAGGGAATAGATGAATTCATTTACTTCGGAGGTAGTTATTTGAACATTAATGAGAAGGCAATTGAAATGTTTGAACAAAATAAATATGAGGAAGCAATGGAACTGTTTCAACAAGCAGTACATGAATCTAGAGACGTACAATCTCTCAATAATCTGGCTTGGACGTACTTTTATGAGGAAGAGAATGATGATAAAGCTCTTGAATTAATAAGAGAAGTTGTTAAGTTGAATCCTTCTTCATACTTTCCTTATAACATCTTAGGGGACATTTACATGAAACAAGAAAAATGGACAGAAGCGAAAGAAGCATTACAAAAGTCTATTTCGATTCAACCATCAGATGAAGCATATCATAATGTAGCTGTAGCGCATTATAACCTTGGAGAGCTGGGAAAAGCTTCAGAATTTTTCTTGCGAGTTGCAGGGGGTTCGGACTATATCATGTATAACTATGTAAAATGTTTAATTGATTTAGAACGAACGACAGAAGCAAAAGAGAAGTTAGATACTTTTAACAGGGAATCTGATAATTTTTTAGGGGAAATTAATGTAGCAGATTTATATGTTGAGTTGAATTGCTATAAAGAAGCAATTGAATGGTTCGAAAAGGGATACAAAGAATATTGGAAAAGCCCAAATTGGATTGGTAGATTTGTGTATGCTCTATATAAAACGAATAATTTCTCCCGTATAAATGAAGTTATACGGGAATCTATCGAAGCGAAAACAGCAGAAATAGAAGATGTTCAGAATGAAGAAGTAGAAGAAAACTGGACAGAAAATGATAAGAAAGAGTTAATTGAGGAATATACAGAAGAGAATAATTGTTATAAAACAATGGTAGAACGTATCAAATCTGGATACGTTCCAGGATTAGAATTTGAAACTGATTATATAGGGGCTTGCTATTTATTTGGTTGTAAAAGACATAATCACCTTGAATATGAAAAATAAAAAGATTCGACTGTCACAGATGATGGTCGAATCTTTTTCGTTATAGGTCGCTTGTATTACATAGGTGTATATCCTCTTTAGAGGCCACTTTTTTTATATTTAAAATATGTAGTGATATAAAACCGATAAGTCCTATTCCGCCAAAAATAAGCCATGGTGTATACATTCCGCTTAAGTTGGATGTAAAAGATGTACCGGTATAATTACCAATGATAAAACCAAATGCGAGTGATAGTTGATAAAATCCGAAGAAAGTTGCTGTATATGATTCATTACTGTAATTTGCAATAGCGATATCAGCATTAGGTAATACGAGTGTTTCACCGATTGTAAATAAAATTACACAAATAAAGAGCCAATATGGGTGTTGAAATAAAGAAATGAGTAAAAAGGAAATACTCATTAATAAAACACCGTATTTAATAATTGAAAGTGTGTTGTATTTGTGGAATAATTTTCGGAATAATACCATAAATATGACGCCTGTTATCGCATTTATCGTAATAACGAGTGTAGCAAGTTGATTGCTACTACTAATGTTTTTCATATGAAGTGGAAGTGCGACAGTAAGCTGAGTAAACATAATATAGAAGAAAATCATGATAAAGGAAAACAGAAGGAAAGACTTGTTTTGTAAGATGGCCTGTATTCCTAATGTAATAGACGTGTTTTCAGTAGTGACTTGGAAGTGATTTTTAAGTAAGTAAAAGATAAAAGCGAATAACAGCATAAGTGATCCTGTTAGAGAGAAGGCATAGATTGGATCAAGTAAGAGTAAGAACCCTCCTGCAATTGGTCCGATTATTGCACCGCAATTAAAGCTAAGGTTTAAATATGTAAATAAATTTTTTCTCAAATGAGCTGGTTGTGAACCGAATATGGCGCGCGCAGCAGGTTCGTAAAATGCAGTTCCGAAGCCAATAAGTGCAGAAGAAATAGAAATTGTATAGAAATCAGAGCATATTCCTAAAGCGATAAATCCGATTCCTCTCAAAAATAAACCGGCTATCATCATAATGATATAGCCTATTTTGTCAGCAATTAACCCTGAGAATAATGGGATAACTCGTGATGTAATTGTCATAACCGTCAACACTGTTCCTACTTGGACAGCAGAAAAATGAAGAAAGGTTAATAGATAAATAGCTAAAAATGCGTATACTGCAAAATACCCAAAAGACATAAAAAATGAAGAAATAAGCATGAAACGTATCGGTGTTGAGAAACTTTTCATAGAAATCCTCCTAATTATGTAACCAGTAAAATTATTTGATGGTTAACTATTTTATACTATAATTATACATAAAGTCAGAAAAAAGTAAATTTTAAGAAGAAGGTGGATCGAATTGAATCAAAACGCTCCAAATGAACTAGAATATATTCGGGAATTTTTAAATACATGGAGAATACCAAACGATACGAGAGAGCCAATTGATTTGCTGCAAACAGAAGAAGACATAAAGCTCTTTATGAAAGAATATTTTGATGAAGAGTTTCCATTTCATACAATAGAGGAATTAAGAGGTTTTCGGGAAGATATTCGGATGACAATTGAAGGCGAAGGATCATTGCAAAAATGGTTAGAGAAATACCCATTTCATGTACATATAAAGGATGATATGAAAGGTATTACATATGAACCGGTATATGAAGAGAATGTGTATACAAAAGTGTTAAGCATTGTGTTAATGTCAATTCAAGAAAATGTGTGGGGAAGGTTAAAAGCATGTCCAGATTGTCGCTGGGTATTTTATGATCATTCGCGAAATGGAAGTAAAAGATGGTGCGGTATGTATGCTGGAGAAGAAGGAGGAAGAGCATGCGGTACGATTGCGAAAGTGAAAAACTACCGGGCGAAGAGAAAAGGGCGATCTGGTTATGATATGTAATTAATATTAGAGAAAGAAAAATGGATGGGGGAATGTAGAATATGAAAGGTACGCAAATGTTAGCTTTAAATAAAAAGTGTTGGGATACAGTTGCACCTTATTTCTTTCAAGTGGATTGTTTACCTAAATATGGTCCGTATACGGCGTCTGAAGATGAGATTCGTTTGTTCGATTCAATCAGAAAGAAAAAGGTTCTTGATATTGGCTGTGGAAGTGGGCATTCGTTGCAATATATGGCGGAACAAGGGGCAGAGGAATTATGGGGGCTTGATCTTTCGAGTACACAAATTGAAATAGCGAATAAGACGTTAAAGGATTGGAATCCAAAGTTAGTATGCGGAGCAATGGAAGAAGAAGGAGATATTCCGAAAGGATATTTTGATATTGTATATTCCATTTATGCATTAGGTTGGACTTCGGATTTAAGAAAAACGTTGGAACTGATTTATTCATATGTAAAGCCAGGGGGAAGTTTTATTTTTAGTTGGGAGCACCCAGTATATTCAAACTTACAGTATGGTACGGAAGAAGTTGCTATAAAGTCTTCTTATCATGAGGAAACGCCCATTACGTTTGAAACATTTAAAGGAGAAAATGTACAAGCGACATTATATAAGAGAAAAATAAGTACATACATAAATGAGTTAAATAGAGCGGGATTTAAAATTGAGAGAATAGAAGAGTCTGAACCATCGAGCTCGTTTGATGGAGAACTAGCTGAGCCGTCTACGAAATATTATTCTTTATATAAAGCTAGGATGGTGCCAACTACTTTTATTATGAAAGCTAGAAAGTAAACTGTTTTTATAAAAGAAGCCTATCATTTCAAACAAATGATAGGCTTCTTTATTTTAATAAAATTGAGGTTAAATGTGTACTTTTGTTATAAAAATGCATTTCATATAAAAAGTGTAATTATTTTTGGGGAGGGGGATTGTTGTGCGTCATCATAGAAATTGCAAAAAATTCGGAGTGGCACTGCCTCTTCCGCTTATAGGAGCAACTGGTCCAACAGGTAATAGTGGTCCAATCGGTCCAACTGGAGGGCATGAAGGTCCTGTTGGTCCTACAGGGGTGACTGGACCGACGGGAGCAACTGGGCCCCAAGGTCCTCAAGGTATCAGGGGGATACAAGGTCCCCGAGGGACAACAGGAGCACAAGGAATACAAGGAGCTATTGGTGATACAGGAGAGCAAGGTATAACTGGCTCAACTGGTCTCCAAGGTGCTCAAGGATTAATCGGAAACCAAGGTCCAATTGGTGATATTGGAGTACAAGGATTAGAAGGAATACAAGGAGCTACGGGTCCTGTTGGTAGTCAAGGTATACAAGGCACACAAGGAATACAAGGGGAAATAGGTGAGCGGGGACAAACGGGAGCACAAGGAATGCAGGGAGAGAGAGGCGAAACTGGAGTCTCAGGTGTAACTGGCCCCCAAGGTCCTCAAGGTGTTCAAGGAATACAAGGGGAGCAAGGGGCTACTGGTATACAAGGAGAAGACGGCTTCCAAGGGATACAAGGAATTACTGGAGAGGAAGGCCTGCAAGGAGCACAAGGAATACAAGGTGAAGTGGGTCCAACTGGTTCTACTGGAATGCAAGGTGCCCAAGGTATAAGTGGAATAAAGGGGATAACAGGTGCAATAGGTTTACAAGGCCCACAAGGTGCGCAAGGAATACAAGGTATAACGGGAGCAACAGGTTTTCAAGGGATAAAGGGAATAAGCGGTATAACAGGAGCTACGGGTAGTATTGGTATTCAAGGCTCAGAAGGACCACCGGGTGGTCCGATGGGAACAACCGGTCCAATTGGTCCATCTAGTGGAGTGACTGGTCCATCAGGTCCACCAGGTCCACCAGGAGGTCCAACAGGTCCAACGGGAGCGACTGGTTCAACAGGTGTAAGCGGAGAGATAGGTCCAATTGGAGCACAAGGAGTGCAAGGT
>NZ_JAKUDW010000139.1:0-10998 GCF_022662595.1 Bacillus cereus group sp. BfR-BA-01524
TTATAATTAGTTATAATTAGATGTGTCAAAACGAAAGGGGATTTTTTTATGAATAAATTTACATTACGTTCTATTGGGGCACTTATACTTTCTTTCCTTCTTATATTTAGTGCTGCTTGTACAAGTGGGGAAAAGAATACAAAGTCAGCTGCTAAAGAGGATAAAACAGTTGAACTTACTATCTCAGCTGCTGCAAGCTTACAAGATGCATTAAAAGAAATTGAAAAACAATATAAAGAAAAAGAACCAAATATTAAACTTTCTTTTAACTTCGGTGCTTCTGGAGCACTTCAACAACAAATTGAACAAGGTGCACCTGCTGATTTATTCTTCTCTGCAGCAGAAGATAAATTCCAAACCCTTGTAAAAAAAGGATTCATTAATGAAAAAGAGGGGAAAAATCTTCTTGGAAATGAACTAGTTCTAGTCATCCCTAAAGATAGCTCTCTTACAAAATTTCAAGATTTAAAAGATGAGAAAATCAAAAAAATTGCACTTGGTACACCTGAATCTGTACCTGCTGGAAAATATGCAAAGGCTTCTCTAACACACGAAAACCTTTGGAATGATGTTCAAAATAAAGTCGTATTTACAAAAGATGTTCGCCAAGTGTTAACATATGTAGAAACAGGGAATGTCGATGCTGGTATCGTATACAAAACAGATGCTCTCATTTCAGATAAAGTAAAGATTGGTGAGACAGCAGCAGCTACTTCTCATGAGCCAATCCACTATCCTTTAGGTGTTATAAAGGAATCTAAACATAAGAAAGAGGCGACTTCATTTTATGAGTATTTGCAGTCAAAAGATGCACAATCTATCTTTAAGAAATATGGATTTACAGTCCTGTCGTAATTACTATGAGCATTGATGCTATTATATCGCCTGTCTTTCTATCTTTAAGAGTAGCTGCTTGCGCCACTATTCTCGTTACAATTTTAGGGACGATTGTCGGGCGAGTATTAGCTCGCTCCTCATGGCGATATAAAGTACTATTAGAAACCATTTTTTTATTACCAATGGTACTTCCACCAACTGTTATCGGCTTCTTTCTCATTATCATGTTTGGAAACAACAGCCCGATCGGAAAGTGGATCGAATCATTATTTCAGCAGTCTATTATGTTCACATCTACTGCTGCGATTATCGCTTCTACAGTTGTTGCATTTCCGCTTATGTACCAATCAGCAAAAACGGGATTTTCTATCGCAAATGTACAAATTGAAGAAAGTGCTCGTGACCTTGGCGCAAGTGAATATCAAGTTTTTCTGCACGTTACACTTCCGCTCGCATTTCCTGCCTTACTAAGCGGGATGATTTTGAGCTTTGTCCGCGCGCTCGGTGAGTTTGGTGCTACACTCATGTTTGCCGGGAATATTCCTGGTAAAACACAGACAATCCCAACTGCAATTTACATGGCCATTGACGCAAGTAATATGCAACTCGCCTGGACACTTGTGATTATCACTATTAGTATGTCACTCGCATTTCTCCTATGCATTCAGCTTATTAATAAAAGAATTAGTAATTCTTAAAGCAGCTTTTTTTGAAGCTGCTTCTTTATTTCTTAGGAAATAAAATATACCATCGGGAAATAACTGAATTTTACCTTTTATTGAAATATACATTTTATTTGAATTCACTTTCTAAAATAGGCAATTTCCTGTTATTATATGGAGGTGTTTCAAAAAATGAAGAAATGAAAACGCATTTATATCGTAAGTTCTTCATCCTGTTTTAGCGATCGGTAATCTTCTACTCTATTAGTGGGGCATTACCGATCGTTAGAACGATATGTAATTATATTGGTATAGAAAACCGAAGGGAGTCTTGTAATGGACATTTTATTAGCGCTTCTTCCTGCAATTGCATGGGGAAACATCTTATTAGTAAGCGTAAAAATGGGCGGTGGTGCATATAGCCAAACGGTAGGTATGACAATCGGTGCTCTATTCTTCGCAACAATCATGTATGTATTTACTCAACCAGCTTTAACAATGACAGTCTTAATTGTTGGTTTTATTTCAGGTTTATTCTGGGCTTTAGGACAAGTAAACCAATTAAAAACAGTTGAAAAACTAGGTGTTTCAACTACTGTAACGATTTCTACTGGCATGCAACTTGTTGCAACTTCTATCTTTGGGGTTATCGCTTTCCGTGAGTGGACTACTACTACAACGATCATTCTGGGAACGATTGCAATCCTATTAATCGTAGTTGGTGTTGTATTCACATCATTAGATGATAAAGAAAATGCTCAGCCACCAGGACAATTGAAAAAAGGTCTTCTTACTTTAATTGTTTCTACTTTCGGCTATCTTGTATATGTAATTATTATTCGTTGGTATAATATCGACGGTTGGTCTGCTATTTTACCACAAGCAGTTGGTATGTTTGTTGGTGCGGTTGTACTGACGTCTAAACATAAACCATTTAACAAATATGCAATCCGTAATGCTTTATCTGGTTTACTATGGGGAACTGGAAACTTATTCTTACTTCTTTCATTACCACGTGTTGGAGTAGCAACAAGCTTCCCATTATCTCAAACTGGAATCGTTATCTCAACATTCGGCGCAATTGTCTTCTTAGGTGAAAAGAAAACAAAACGTCAATTGATCTTTATTGCACTAGGTAGTGTTTTAATTATCGGCGGCGCTGTATTACTTGGTATGACAAAAGCATAATCTTATATTCTATTAGTAACCCCCTGAAGCATATATGCTTCAGGGGGTTTTTTAATTCTAATTATTTTCTAGATATAATTATTTGTGTGTTCTTGCCCCTTATAATTACTCTTCCACTCTAGCAAACCAGCTACACATATAAAGAGATTAATAACAGCTAATATTAGCATGACGTATAAACCAGTAGAAATATAAATTACAACGCTAACTACATTATATAAAATCCATAAATGCCAGTTTTCTAATATTTTTCGACTTAACATAAATTGAGCCACTAGTCCCAATACAGCATTTAAAGCGTCTAAATATGGACTTGTTGACTCTAAATAACGGACTTGATAATAACCCCAACCAATCCAAGCAACTAAAATAAAACTTATATAAAAAGTCCACCCTTTCAAATCTAAACGAACTGTTGCTTTTACCTCTCCCTCCCCACTTCGTGCAATCCAATAATACCAACCATATACATTAAAGATAAATTGAAAAGCAGCTAATACTGCCATTGCATATAAACCTTGTGTAATAAAAATGTATAGAAATACCGCAACAGTAATCATGCCAAATAAAAAGTTGGATACTTTTTCTCTCGCTAATAACCAAACATTAATGATCCCCATAATTGATGCGAAAATTTCAATATAACTCGATTGAATATACAATCCAACTAATACACAAATAATACTAGAAACAAGTAAAAAAAGTGGACTTCTAACCATATTTATCTCTCCCCAGATGTGTAATAAATTCCCTATCACCAGTATAAGGAATAGCCCTTTCCTTTACCATGAATTTCCGCCTTCTCATTATCCATTCCATCTACGGTAAGTCTTTTCTTTTTACAAAATTCTCTTAAAGATGATATCGTTTTTATAACATATCTCTACTAGAAAGGAATAAAGGATATGCCTAACAAACATCGAATTTTATTTATTGGTGCTGGTCGTATGGCAGAAGCTATATTTTCCGGATTACTTAAAACAAGCAAAGAGTACATCGAAGAAATTATCATCTCTAACCGAAGCAACGTAGAAAAGTTAGAACAATTACAAAGGCGATATAATGTGTCTATTACAACGGATTGGAAGCAGCATATTACATCTGTCGATACGGTTGTTTTAGCAATGCCACCTTCTGCTCATGAAGAGTTATTAGCTGAGCTATCTCCGTTAATATCAAATCAACTTGTCGTAACAGTAGCAGCTGGCATTGGACCATCTTATTTAGAAGCTAGACTCCCAAAAGGCACGCCTGTTGCTTGGATTATGCCTAATACAGCTGCTGAAATTGGAAAGTCTATCTCCTTATATACAATGGGACAATCAGTAAACGAGATGCATCAAGAAACCCTGCAACTGCTTTTAAGAGGTATTGGTACTTCGCAACTTTGTACTGAGAAAGAAGTCCATCAGCTTACTGCAGTTACTGGAAGTGCACCAGCCTTCCTTTATTACTTTGCTGAAAGCTTAATTGAAGCAACAAAAAGTTATGGAGTCGATGAAGAAACCGCAAAACATCTTGTCATTCAAATGATTTCTGGCTCTGCTTCTATGCTCGAACAAACGCAAGATCCAGCTAACCTCCGCGAACAAGTAACAACGCCAGGTGGTTCCACAGCTGAGGGTCTCAAAACTTTATACGAATATAATTTTTCAGAGGCAATTCAAAAAGCAGTAGAAGCAACAAACAAAAAAGCTAGGGGGAAATAATATGATTTTAACAAGTTTAAAAGACTATACAACATTACATAACGGTGTAAAAATGCCTTGGTTTGGTTTAGGTGTTTTTAAAGTAGAAGATGGTTCAGAAGTAATTGATTCTGTAAAAGCAGCAATTAAAAATGGCTACCGCAGCATCGATACTGCAGCAATCTATCAAAATGAAGAGGGCGTTGGACAAGCGATTCGTGAATCCGGTGTTTCACGTGAAGAATTATTTATTACCTCAAAAGTATGGAATAGCGATCAAGGATATGAAACAACACTTCAAGCATTTGAAACTACATTAGAGAAATTAGGTCTAGAATATTTAGACTTATATTTAGTACATTGGCCTGTAAAAGGGAAATATACTGAATCATGGAAAGCATTAGAAAAACTTTATAAAGATGGCCGTGTTCGCGCTATCGGTGTGAGTAATTTCCACATTCACCACTTACAAGACGTATTTGAAATTGCTGAAATTAAGCCAATGGTCAACCAAGTGGAATACCACCCACGTTTAGCACAAGAAGAGTTACATGCATTCTGTAAAGAACATAACATCCAGCTTGAAGCTTGGTCACCATTAATGCAAGGACAACTACTAGATAATCCAACGTTACAAGAAATTGCGACAAAATATAATAAATCAACTGCGCAAATTATTTTACGCTGGGATTTACAAAACGAAGTTGTAACAATCCCTAAATCAATTAAAGAACATCGCATTATTGAAAATGCAAACATCTTCGACTTTGAATTAAGTGCTGATGATATGAAAGCAATTCAAGCTTTAAATGAAGATCGTCGCGTTGGTCCAGATCCAGATAACTTTAACTTCTAAGCGAAAAACCACTGCCATATGCAGTGGTTTTTTTATTTAAGAAAACTGAAAATTTAAACTATATTTCATTTGGTTGACACTTCATTGTTCAAGGTGTAAGATTTTGAATTATCAAAGAAAAACAAAAATTAATAAAATTTATTCGTTTACTCATTGTATCAAGAGAGGTGGAGGGACTGGCCCTTTGAAACCTCGGCAGCAGGTTCATTTTGAATACTGTGCCACTTCCTGCAAGCTTTATGCTTGAAAGATAGAATGAGGGACTTCGTTTATATACGGGTGCATAACTTGTACGTAAAAATCCCTCTTTCTCAATATGAAAAGAGGGATTTTTTATTTTTCATTTCCCTCATCATCATCCAAACTTAATTATTTAGGAGGAAAATCAAATGAAAAAGAAGTTTGTACCCGGTATTGCATCAGTTGTAGGAGTAAGTATTTTATTAACTGGTTGCGGTAGTTATAAAAACGAAGCAAGCGGAGCAAATGCAAAAGACGAGGCACCTAGTAAACAGGTTTTAAATTTATCTTCACCTACTGAAATACGAACAATGGATACGGCCCGTGCTACAGATACTGATTCTGGTCAAGTAATGAGAAACGTATTTGAAGGTTTGTATAATCTTAGTGAAGGTAACAAACCTGTCCCTGGCGTTGCAAAATCTCATGAAGTAAGTGGCGATAAAACGAAATACACATTCCACCTGCGAGATTCAAAATGGTCAAACGGCACTCCTGTTACAGCGAAAGATTTTGTGTTCGCTTGGCAGAGAGCCGTAGATCCAGCAACAGCCTCTGAATACGCATTTCTATTCTTTGATATTAAAAATGCAACAAAAATTAACAACAAAGAACTTCCAGCCGACCAACTTGGTGTAAAAGCAGTTGATGACCATACTTTTGAGGTAGAATTGGAACGTCCTGTTCCGTATTTTATTAGCTTAACAGCGTTCCCAACATTTCTACCAATTAACGAGGAATTCTTTAAAGCACAAGGTGATAAGTACGCTTTAGAAGATAATACAATCTTGTACAATGGAGCTTTTACACTAAGCGATTGGAAGCACGAACAAAGCTTTAAATTTAAGAAGAACCCTACCTATTGGGATAAAGATACTGTCAAACTAGAAGAAATCAATTTTAACGTCGTAAAAGAAAAATCAACAGAAGTCAATTTATTCGAGTCAAAACAATTAGACCGTATAAAACTAACATCTGACTTCGTTGATAAATATAAAAAAGATGCCAACTTTAAAGAACGTCCAAACGTAGGCGTACAATTTTTACGTATGAATCAACAAAACAAAGTACTTCAAAACGTTTCTGCACGCCAAGCAATTGATCAAACAATTGATAGAAAATCCTTTGTAAATACGTTATTAAATGATGGCTCTACACCAACATTTGGTCTCGTTCCAAAAAACTTTGCAAAAGGACCTGAAGGAAAAGACTTCCGTACTGCAAACGGCGATTTAACAAAAGTTGATACAAAATCTGCACAAAAGTTATGGGAAAAAGCTAAACAAGAGCTTGGTTCTGAAAAGATAACATTAGAATTATTAACGAGTGATGCTGACCTTGATAAGAAAACTGGTGAATTCTTAAAAGGACAACTAGAAAAGAATTTAGATGGCTTAACAGTAAATATAAAACCGCAACCGCGTAAGCAACAAGTTTCGCTTTTATTAAAAGGTGACTACGAAATCGGAATTGATGGCTGGAGCCCTGACTTTGCGGATCCAATTACATTCCTTGAGCTATTTACAACGAATAACCCTTATAACTTAGATCATTACTCTAGTAAGGAATTCGATGAAACAATAGCAAAAGTGAAAACAACTTTAGCTGGTGATGAAAAAGCTCGCTGGGAAGCATTACTAGAATCCGAGAAAATATTATTTAAAGACTCTGTTATCGCTCCTCTTTACCAAAAAGGCGAATCTTATTTAGAACGTTCTTATGTGAAAGGAATTGTACAAGTAGACTTTGCAGGTCAATTAAACTTCAAGTGGGCAAAAATTGAAAAATAAAGTAAAACCGTAATAAGTGGGGGTTCTTCATCCCCACTTATTATTAGCCCTCACCAATTGTTTTTTTAGCAAAATATATTAAAAGTAGGTTCTCTCACACAAGAGAATCTACTTTTTTAATATATTATTCCAAGAAATTAACATTCTATTTTTATTATTGACATATAGTTCTTTCCAGTGTTAATATTCTAAATAATCAAAGAAACAAAATATTTCACCATCAAAATATAATGTCTACTACGTTGAAACATATAACGATAGATTATAGCTCAACATGTATATACATATAGAACACCTGATTACCTATAAACAAATATTTATAATAGGTTTTATCTCCTTCTATAGCTCTACTTCAAGACATGGACATTATGACGTTACGAACAACACATTTAGGGAGGAACGAACAATGAAGAAAAAAGTTGTACCTGTTGTTGCATCTGTTTTAGGGGCAAGTCTATTACTAACTGCTTGTGGGGGAAATAAAGATAATGCAAGCGGAGCGAAAGCAAACGATAAAGTACCTGATAAACAGGCAATTAACTTATCATTCGCTTCAGAAATTCCAACAATGGATGTTGCAAAAGCAACGGATGGGGAATCCATGAATGTAATGCGAAATGTTTTTGAAGGTTTATATGCAATGGGAGAAGATAATAAACCGATTCCTGGTGTTGCTGAGTCGGTCGACATTAGTCCCGATAAAACAAAATATACATTCCATCTGCGTGATTCAAAATGGTCAAACGGTACTCCTGTTACAGCAAAGGACTTCGTCTTCGCTTGGCAACGTGCCGTAAATCCTGATACAGCAGCTGAATATGCATTCTTATTCTTCGATATAAAGAATGCGAAACAAATAAACCAAAAACAATTACCGGTTGATCAATTAGGTATTAAAGCTGTTGATGACAAAACTTTAGAAGTACAACTAGACCGTCCTGTTCCTTACTTCTTAAGCTTAACGACATTCTCAACATTCTTACCAATTAATGAAGATTACTTAAAGTCTCAAGGCGATAAATACGGTTTAGAAACAAATCATTTAATTTACAACGGTGCTTTCACATTAGATAACTGGAAACATGAGCAAAGCTTCCAATTGAAGAAGAATCCTAACTATTGGGATGCTAAAACTGTAAAATTAGAAGAAATCAACTTCAATGTCGTTAAAGATAAGTCTACAGAAGTTAACTTATATGATTCAGGACAAATTGATCGCGTTGCTTTAACTGCGGAGTTTGTTGATAAATATAAGGGCGATCCAAACTTCAAAGAACGCGCTGAAGTTGGCATTCAATTTTTACGACTAAATCAAAAAAATGAAACATTAAAAAATCAACATGCACGCCTTGCTATTAACGGAGCAATGAATAAGAAAGCATACGTAGAAACAATTTTAAATAACGGTGCTGTTCCAGCTGAAGGAATGGTTCCTGCGAAATTTGCAAAAAGTCCTGATGGCAACGACTTCCGTAAGGAAAATGGAAATCTAGTGAAAGATGATGTGAAAACAGCGAAAGAAAACTGGAAAAAAGCGAAGCAAGAACTTGGTACTGACAAAGTAACAATTGAACTCTTAACAAGTGATAATGCTTTAGCTAAAAAGACTGGTGAATATTTAAAAGGTGAACTAGAAAAGAACTTAGATGGATTAACAGTGAATTTAAAACCACAACCACGTAAACAGCAGTTAAAACTACTGTTAAGTGGTGACTATGAAATTGGTATTGATGGCTGGGGCCCTGACTTCGCTGATCCAATTACATTCTTAGATTTATTTACAACAGATAGTGCTTATAACTTCGATAAATACTCTAACAAAGAGTACGATGAGCTCATTCATAAAGTGAAAACAGATTTAGCTGGCGATGAAAAAGCACGCTTTGAAGCAATGAAGCAAGCTGAAAAAATTCTATTACAAGACGGCGCTGTCGCTCCTTTATACCAACAAGGTCGTTCTTACTTACAACGCTCTTTCATTAAAGGACTTGTAACAACTGACTTCGGTGGTGAGTTTAACTACAAGTGGACAGAAGTTGCAAAATAATAAGTAATAATAAAAAGGTATCCAATTGAAGGATACCTTTTTATTTTATGCTTCTTTAATTATAGAATTACTTCTCTTTACCATCCCTTTTATACCTATGGTAATTCCTGCTACCCATTTTGTAACTAGTACAATAAGTAATAATACAATAATATTTCTCTCCCAATCAACTTCACCAAATATTATTGTATGATAACCGTCTGTTACGGGAAATCCCCCTAATCTAGTGATAAATATTTGCGTATCAATAATAAGAAGGCAAACAAAACGATTATCAATTCTCTTCATAGCTCTCTTTTTGCATTGAACCAAAACTCATCATAAATATAAACACAAACATCAAATATGTTCTCCACGTCAAAGAAGGTATATGCCCTGACCAAAGATAGCTAATCAAATAGTTAATCCCCATAATACAAGAAGATACTACTAAACTAATGCTTATTAGTTTTACATATTTGAACATATCTTTTCTCCTTACTTTTCTATCTCTTCAAATTGCAGATTTACCGGCTCTTCTAGGAGTGTTTCATAAAAGTTTTCAGCCAAATCTGTTGAAGGAATTTTTCCATCTACTCGCATCCACAATCCTGCCCAATCTCTTACGCTTTCACTCTTAACAAACGCTGTAAAACGTAATCTCTTCCCTACATATTTATCTGCTCGGAACATTTGCATTAATGTTGAAAATCCTCCGTGCGTAACATTCTCTTTTGCTTTTATGTATGCAGATACTTTCCCTTGATGGACAACTTCATAATCTAAACCCATCTCATATTCAGCAGGATGACTTCCACTTAAGATCCATCCTTTCGGTATACCTTTTTGCATTGAAACACCCTCTCCTCTTTCTATATAAAATGACTGGAAGTACTTTCGATATTTCTTTGGTGGCAATTGAAACATTCTTTTAAAAGCTCTTGTAAAGGCCTCTTGTGAGGAAAAACCATATTGCATTGCAATATCAATAACAGGTCTTTCAGTCGATACTAAAGCCTGTGCAGCATGAGTTAATCTTCTCTTTCGAATATAATCCGTTACACTCATCCCAATATACCTTTGAAAAATACGATGAAAATGGTACATCGATACCGCACTGCGAGATGCCACTCTTTCTGTTGTAAGCTCCTCATGTAAGTGATTCTCTATATATTCAATTGATTTTTTTATTATCTCTTTATATTCTTCATGCATTTTAGTCCCTCCCTCACAACTTCAATTTACCATATACATACAAATCATTTTTGATTTAAATTGCGGATTAATCCTTGAAGCTACAAGTCAAAATTTTATTTTCAACACATACATAATTACATGATTTTAGGAAAAACTTGTATAGAACAAATTTACATAAGGAGGAATTTATAATGAGAATTTTACTATCAGTTTTATTAGCTCTTATGCTAGTACCTGCATTAACAGGATGTAAAGCTCCTGCAAAGGAAGACACGACTTCTAATAAAAAGACTACAGAAGAGGCAAAGAATGAAGCCCCTGCTGATTTAAAACTAAATTTCAATGAATTCGATTTAAAGGCAGACTACCAAGATACTAAGAAAGACTACGAAGCAGACTATAAAAATGTAGCAGCTGATAAAAAAATGGAAGCAAAAATTGAAGATCATAAAGCAGATGTAAAATTAACAGGAGATGAGGCTATCACAAAATTAAGCCCACTTCTACAAGAATT
>NZ_JAKUDW010000140.1:0-10869 GCF_022662595.1 Bacillus cereus group sp. BfR-BA-01524
TAATGTTCCGTCGTAAAAAGACAAACGCATAAAATAGTTCCTTAAAACGGCAGGAGAAATCCTGTCGTTTTCAAATGGAGTGATAAAAGTGAATAAAAAACAATGGATAGGATTATGTTTAACTGTTATTGGACTTACTATCTTTTCCTATTATTTTCTAGAATGGTATAGTGCTAGACAATCAGCAGAGTCGTTAACAACTAACGAGGCCAAACAATATGAAACCCCCACACCTTCTAAAGAATATGAAACGCAAAACATCAATCAAACAGAGATAAAGACAGAAACTGAAAATGAAACTTCATTACAACCTGAAGAACCTGCACAAATTCCCGCTTCAAAGGTAAACCATCAGTTAGGAGATAAAGTAGCATATTTAATTATCCCTAAAATACAAAAGAAATACTCTGTATATTGGGGAGCTGATGATAAAGTACTAAAAAAGGGTGTAGGTATGTTTGTTAGTGACTTAACTACTACACCATCTGGAAATGGTCATACAGTTTTAAGTGGACATAGAGATACTGTTTTTACCGAGCTTGGTCAATTAAAGGAAAATGACCAACTTATCGTGGAATATGAAAATAAAACATATACATATAAAATTAACAAGCATTGGATAACAGATTCAGAAGATCGAACAGTTATTGTAGAAAAAAGTGAGCCGACATTAACATTAACAACTTGTTATCCTTTTGACTATATAGGAGACGCTCCAGATCGGTACATAATTGAATCATCTCTACTTTCCATTCGGTAAGGATGAGAGTCCAAAAATTAAAGTGGTTTAAGTAGGAAGAAGGCACCTTTGGGTGTCTTTTTTTATGAGTAAGAAGTACTGCCAAGATGCGAAGAAAAATAGGTCATAAGACAAAATTTCAGCCTGAAAATTCTAAACTATCTTTTTTATTTCCTTTCGACATAATATGACAATATCCTTATATATAGTTTGTTATTATTAGCTTGGTAATCTTATATTTTACATAATTGGAGGAAGAAACGTGGGAAAAATATTTAAATTTGGATGCCTAGGCATTATAGCTTTATTTGTAATCGGAATAATTGCTATGGTCGCTGGTGGTGGAGACTCAACAGAAAAAACTTCAACAGACACTAAAGCAGTATCAAAAGAAGGTGTATCTTCTGATGTAAAAATCGCTGTAGGATCTATGGAAACAGTAGATTCTGTGGGTAATGAATATACAAAAGAACAAGCACAAGGTGTCTTTAAAATTTTAGAAGTTACACTTACTAATAATCAAAAAGACGCTATTACTGTTGATGCTAATAGTTTTAAATTAGTAGATAACAAAGGTCGTGAATTCACATATTCAACACAAGGTCAAACATCTTTTGACTTAACTAATGGTGGGAAAACTGACTTCTTCTTAAAACAATTGAATCCCGGTCTAACACAGACAGGTAAAATTGTATTTGATATACCAAAAGATGCTGAAGGTCTTTTCTTAAAAGCTAGTGGCGGTATGACAGGTAAAGAAATTAAGTTAAAAGTAGAATAGGAAAAAGGCACTCGAAGGAGTGCCTTTTTTCTTAACAACTGGCATTATTAATGCATTAAAATAACACTTAAATAGGGGCCCAATACATATTATTAAAATTAAAGTGGATCAAGTCAGAGGAAAGCACCTTTGGGTGTCTTTTTTTCTACATTAAAAAGCCCACCTATTTGATGAACTGAACCAAAAAAATTAGACAAATATATTAAGCAGCTACTAAGGATTGAACTCTGTATTGCACAGGGGACAATCCTTTTAGTTTTGTTTTAATTCTTTTGTGATTGTAGTAATGAATATAAGTTTCTAGTTCTTGCTTAAATTGTTCCATACTTTCAAACTCTTTAGGATAAAGTAATTCAGATTTTAATAAGCCAAAGAAATTTTCCATGACTGCATTATCTAAGCAATTTCCCTTACGGGACATACTTTGGATAACGTTATGTTTTTTAAGCGACTGATGATATTGTCGCATTTGATAATTCCAACCTTGATCCGAGTGTAAAATAGGAGTTTCCTTATCATTCAAACGTTGAAATGCCTTATTTAACATTTTAGAAACAAGGGAATAGGCAGGTCTATGTTCTATATTGTAAGCTATAATTTCTCCGTTATATAAGTCTAAAATGGGTGATAGATATAGTTTTTTACCATTTGTTAATTATGTGTCTAACAATTGGGGTGCACTTCATTCCGTAGGCGAGCTAAATGTAATTTTGCACAATTAATTTATAGCAAAATCATTTGTAGCGAAAGTAATTAAATTTAACTTTGTAACCCTAATACCTTAATAATCTCAATTGTTTTATTATCTTTTATTTTAAAATAAAGCCTTTTCCCTATACGTTCACTAATTACAATATTTCCAAAGGCTAATTTACGCAAATGTTGTACAATCAAATCCTCTGTAATTCTTGTTTGCTTACTTAAATCAGAAACTGACAACGATCCATATGTAATCAATTTACAAACAATTGATAAACGAGTAGAATTCCCTAATAATCCTAAAACTTTTATATTTTCTGTATAGAAACTAAAATCCATATGAAAAGCATGTAACAGATCTTCCAACCTCCTAAAATAAGATGAATAACAACCAAAATATCTTAACATAAAAACAGCAAAATATACCCTAAAATATCCCAATTATTCATTAAGAAAAATGATACTTGAATGGGAGACCGATACATATTCTTAGAATTAAAGTGATTCAAGTTGGAGGAAGGCACATTTGGTTGTCTTTTCCTTTGTACATTATATCTATTACGTGCTCATTGATTTTCTATGTACGTTTGATACAATTACTGTAGTAGTATTACAGTAATTGCTTGTGTATATATTGAACTACCCCCACTTTCACTTCGTTTAGAAGTGAGGGATTCCTAAGTAAAGAGTTCTATCGAACTCTAATTGATTAGGCTAACCCCGCAGTCCTTGCGGTTAGAAGCCTTATCGCTTCATTCTTTAGATTGATACTTGCGTTAATATCTCTATCATGATGTGTTTGACATGAAGGGCAAAACCATTTACGTAGGTTTAGATTTTTAACGTCTTTATTTTGATACCCACAACAAGAACATAATTGGCTGGAAGCAAATGTTTTCGATACGACAATGACTTGTTTGCCATACCATTTTGCTTTGTATTCTAACATGGATCGAAATTGCGACCAAGATACCTCACTAATTGCTTTTGCTAACTTATGATTCTTTAACATATTCGATACTTGCAAATCCTCTATACCGATAACATCGTGGTTTTTGATGATTTCAGTTGAAATTTTGTCCAAGTAATCTTTTCTAGCATTGGATATGTATTCATGAATTCTAGCTACCTTTACTCGTTGTTTATTCCAGCGAGAAGATCCTTTCATTCTTCTAGAAAGCATACGCTGTGCTTTCGCCAACTTATCTTCTAATGATCGGAAAAACTTCGGATTTTCATAGTGTGTTCCATCTGACAAAATAGCGAAATCTTTTAGTCCTACATCTATTCCAATGTAAGAACTTGTTTTCGGAAGCTCTTGTACTTCTGTTTCAACTAATAGTGACACAAAATATCTACCAGAAGGGTTCCGTCTAACCGTAGCATTTACAATACGCCCCTCTACTTCGCGACTTTTGGCAAATCGAACAAGACCTAGTTTCGGCAACTTTATTTTGTTCCCTACAACGGCAATGTTTTCATTTGTTTGTTTTGTAGTATAAGATTGTACGTTGTTCTTCTTAGATTTAAAGCGCGGTGCGCTGTTTTGTTTTTTGAAAAAGCGTGTATAAGCATCCGCAAGGTTGCGAACAGACGACTGAATCGCAATACTATCCACTTCTTTTAGCCAAACAAGCTCTTTCTTCATGGCAGGTAGTTTGGCAGAGCATGTACCATAGGTCAAGCCTTTTCCTGTCTCTTTGTATGCTTGATCCCATAAGGATAGGAAATGATTGAATACAAAGCGAGAACACCCAATCGTTTTGTTGATAAGAATTGCTTGTGCCTGATTTGGATAGATACGAAACTTATAGGCTTTATTCATCATTATTTGATTCACCTCCATTTCGGTATATGACTATTATATAACGAACATACATTCGGTAGGTAGTGGAGTAACACTTTCTGTATGTCGAACAATTAAGCTGGCTTCCTGCCATCCCTTGTTCGAAGCCAATTCATCTCCCACCTACTCACCTTCACGCTCCTTGAGGAAGGAGTCTTCTTGGCTAAAATGATAAAAGAAGAGATGCGCTAACATTTCTTCTAATAACTGCTACCGTCAGGGTGGTGGTTATATCATTTATTTTTTACGAAACCCACCCTTTTGCTCTGGACGGCGACGAGGAGTGGTTTTTTGTTATCT
Organism: Bacillus cereus group sp. BfR-BA-01524; assembly: GCF_022662595.1. Lineage (NCBI taxonomy): Bacteria > Bacillati > Bacillota > Bacilli > Caryophanales > Bacillaceae > Bacillus > Bacillus cereus group sp. BfR-BA-01524. The sequence goes on from NZ_JAKUDW010000140.1 coordinate 4,366, forward strand.
TTTTCTAAAATTTGTTTCCTAAAAACATACGCAGAAACTTCACGTACAATGGCTTTCACAAATTCTTTTAGAAGCTTAAACAAAAACCCCATAGGTATATCACCCCCTTTCCTTCCACATGGAAAGAAGGGATAACCAATCACCCTCACAATATACAGTTAATCCTCTTCTATCATACTAGTACAATCTCACCAATATAAAAAAGACCACCATTAGGCAGTCCTTTTTGGGTAGTTTTAGAGATAAAATTATAACATATTAATATATAAATTATAAATATTTTCCCAAAAGATACTATAAGTTTTTTATAATTATTGATTTCTCAATCTTCATTGCATGATAAATTTTCCTATAAAGATTGACAAATAACAGTAATATTATCAATCCATTAGATTATTAGAAAAAACTGGTTATCCGTATAGCTCTTTGGTAAAGTATAGATATTGTTTAAGAAGATAAAGTTAATATAGATTAACTAAGTAATCCAAAGGAAATGTTTTATTACATAAAAAAAGGCTCCATTGCTGGAGCGCTCCAAAATAAAATAAACAAACGAATTAAAACAAGAAACAGACAATTTAATTATATAGATAAAACATAAATAAATCTATATATATGCAATATTGCATATAAAAATTTATTTATTGATGCTATAATAGACTTACTCGACGATTATTATATTTTTTATGGTTTTTATGTAATACAATACCTCCTTAACACCAAGTGTACAAGTAAAAGAAGACATCTTAATCGATGTCTTCTTTTCTTATATAATAACAACACAACGACATTATGAAAGTCTTCTTCTCCTGGAAACAGAATGAAATCCACTATGTTAATACATATAGTTGATCTTAATTCTGTATACTTCATCCCCTGAGTCATTTGGGAATAATACATACCAGCCCAGTAGAACAAAGATCGCTCGATCATGTCTTTTTTGTCGCGAACCTGTATCTCTATATTTAATTTTATACCACTATTAAGGGTAGCTCGCAAATCTAAAATAGACAATTTATCATCCTTTTGTTCCCTTGGAAGATGTGGATCATCCAAATGCAAAGAAATGATTTCCTCATCTAAAGAGGATTGTAATACCGCATTAAGAAAACCAATGAGTATCTCCTCGTTTCCTTCTACTCCAAACAAGCGCTTGAAAGCAAAATCAACTCGTAAATTTACTAGATTTTTTTCATAGATGTATTCATATTCTCTTCTACCCTTCTTTTAGTTAATTGGATATAAGAAAAAGATAGAATTAAAAACTCTATCTCTTTCAATCTACCTATTTATAAAAATATCAACCTACTTTATAACTTTCACAATCTCTGAAATACAGGTTTAAATCCCGCTTGCATTGTATCATCTAGCCCCTTACCTTGCGTTGGGTTCCATGCAGCTATGATTACGTTATAGCCCACTCGCTTTAACTCTGTCGCAAAGTCTATAAGAGCTTTTCTTACTTTTTGATTCTCTACTAAATCCGCATCAAACGCTAAATAGACTTTTTCTACACCCATATCTTTTAATACAGGCACAGCAATTCGCCAAGCATTTACACCAGGGTTCTTACCGCCTTGCCCGCCCTACTATGCGGTATACGTTACCGTGACATTCTCGCATAAGAACGTTTCACTTATAGGTGTACTAACCCTCTTCGATATGCGGTTGCCAAAGGGGTTGTACATTAAGAATACCGTTGATTTCATTATGAAAATTCTCCCTATTTAGTCCCCATTTTTGTCGGCATTTTGTCGAAGTTTTCAAAAACATAAACATTCCAATTTATTATATTTTTTCTTTTTTTAATAATATTTGTATCCAGTTCAGGTAATAATATCATATAATTAAAATATTATATTTTTATACAAGTAAGGATGGTTAGACATGACTGTACAACAAGAAAAAGTAACAAGGCGCGTGGTTTGTAGGAAATGCAAATCAGATCAAATAGTCGGTAATAAGCGTGGTTATAATTTCAAAAGGGCGTTTTTTATTCTGTTTCTTCTGTTAGGTACACTTGTAACTATTGGAATAGTTTCAAATTTTTTATATGTTATAGTTCCTCGAAATTCTATGGATGGAGTTGTTGGACTTTCTGCAATTGTTGGTCTTCTTATTATACTTCTAGGACCACCGATAACTTTATTCAGTGGATTTGTTGGTAGAAAAAATATTGTTAATGGTTGCATGAATTGCGGACATACATGGATGCCTAAAAAATAAAACATAAAAAGCCAAATGGATAGTTAATTACAAACTGTTAATTTGGCTTTTTTTGTATTATTAAATCATCCCTAAAGATGTAGCGATCAATCGAATCGCATTTTTCTTCTTATAATAGAAGTGATCTTTCTTCATCGATAATTCAGTGTAAATAAAGCTGTCTTTCGGTTTATCTGCGTTTAAGTACTTTTTCTTGATGGTTTCAGTCTAAAACGTATTGTAAAGCCTTACCGATCTGCTTGAACTTGATATTGCTAATATGTCTCGTGTCTCTAATCTCCGGAAACAAACTGATTCCTTCGTGTTTTAGCTCCACTTCATTTTCAAAACGAGTTTTCAACGTGCGGTATTCCTTTAGTATTTTCACTACTTCTTTCTGAACTTGTTTCTCTGTCTCTCTATCGATAGCTGGTAATAAAGTTAATTGTCTCTCCATGAAGGAATCCACCTATTTTTGAATTTGTCTTTTTAACATCACATAAGGTACGTGAAATTTTACTATCTCTTTATTGAATAAGGGAAACATGCTTAGTAAAGTAGCCCCCACCAATCTACTCTGCATGGTTCCATTATTCATTAAGCTTTTAATAATTTGTGTTTCCTGTTGGCCATCTTCTCTTTTGCTGTTTCAATGTTATTTGCTACTTTCTTATGATCCTGATCAAACTGAATCATTCCATCAAACATAACTGACACTACTGCTTCATCAACGTATTGCAAGTAATCCACTGGTGCTCGCTCTGTCTGTTCTACTACATATCCATAAATATCAAAATCTGCTTTTGGTATAGACTTCTTGCCTTTAGGTTGATGAGACATCCTTACATAAGATTGAATGACTGATAGTGGTACCACGAATACTGACTTGTCCTTGCTAAACTCAATAAGGAAGAAACATATTGCTCCCATCTTCTCCGCTTTCTCCAGGTAATCCAATTGATGCTGTGCAATGTTCTTCAAATCAAAACGTGTATCTTTCTCTGTAGACTTCGCTTCAAATGCGATAGCTCGTCCCTTATACACACCTTCATAGTCAACTGTACTTTTAGCTTCATAGAATCCATTTAGTACACGGCACCTTTACTTTTTAACACCTTCACAGGAGTCGGACGCTTGTTTATAAGCGCCACTCCCCCCTCTTTGATACATTTCGTTCGCTAGATTAATAAGCATTTCAAATACCTTTCCGCGGTTTCCTAGTCCCATTGTTATTCCTCACTTTCTATTAAAAGTATTATTTTGTTAAAAAATTCATTTCGATTTATAATCGCTATCTTTTTCTTTAATTTTCCAGTAAAATCAAATGTAAATATTTTAATTACATAGGAGAAAGCAATGAAACATAACATCAATCTATGGTCCTTTATTTTTTCTTTTATTTGCATTGGTTTATTCCTCTTATATCTTGAAATTGGTTCGATAGCCTCATCTGAAACGAAAATGTTTATTATGAATTCGCTACCTATCCACCCTTTATTTTTTTTACTAGTTTTAACAATAGGAACTTTTTTTGCTGGTATGAAAGGTTTTTCTAAAATAAATAATTGGGTTGCGATGCTTAGAAGCATAGCAACCGTTCTACTAACACTTTTATTATCAGTGTTTTTAACACTAACTTTGATCGTTGGCTATGCATTAAGTTAAACGTAATTCTTCACGAATAAAAACCACTATTCCGTCAATACTGTAGACAACCCATTTCGAACCATATTCCATTACCTGAGCAGTTAGCTTTTGCTAGCTGCTCTTTATTTGTACAAGGTACTCAATTGACTGGCGTATATATAATATTCTGAGTTCCTTTCTTTATAAAATAATCGTTATAAAATGAGGCTCGTCACGAGAGCACTTTACTAAGTGCTCTTTTTATATTCCAACTTAATACAAAATGAAATTTTTATTACATTTTTCAATTCAAATATCCATTTCATCAATGTATAAAGAATATTACTTCTTCTTTAAGTATCTTTATGAACAAAATTTATAACCTTTACTCCACTTGGATCTATATTAAAAGTAATAGTTTCTATGCCATTCGGAGGGTTATGAGCTCCTATATAAGTTTTATATTGAACTGTAACAATAAAATTAAAGTTTTCTTCTGGGAAACGTTCAATTTTTATAATTTTTGTATCCGTTAAACTATACTGATGATCTGGTCCAAGCTTCCTTCTGATAACTTGACTTGCATATGGTGCTAATAAAGTATTATAAGAATCATAAAACTCTTGATCATTACTATTAACCGCTTTGATATCTAACGGATTTAAAAATAAAACTACCATTACAATTCCAAAAAACAAACTAATCACTTTACCTTTTAACACATAATCACCCTTATTTAATTTGGATATCCGTTAACCTCCCCAGCATAAGAGATGACTATTCTTCATCCTTATTTAACTTCTTTTATTCAAATAGCGTTTTTGTTTAGTTTCACTCTAAAAGTAAAATTTTCATTTTTTCATTCAACCAAGTTCATAACATATTCTTTTCCTCTGATAAAATAATGATTATGTGTCCCACGCGCATTTTATTTATTGGAAATAATACCTTTCACGTACTTACGTATTAGAAACTTCATTTCTGCTTCTTCCGCAATAGCAGTTTTGTTCACTTTTTTGATACATTTATGAAACATTCACATGTTATCTTCAATATGTTCTATTCTTTTTGAAAAACCATGTGAGAATACCAAAACAAGAAGCCCTAGAGCCCTAACTCTAGGGCTTCTTGTTTTCAAATAAGGATTTTGTATTAAATCTGCACCAATTTTAAGACGCATACATACCATATCTTGTGCACCTTTTTTATATAAATCTTGTTCATTGGGCGCCTTTAAAAGCGCTCTTTTTATTGAAAAACTACACAAAGAGAAAAAACTCATACAATGTAAAATGTACCCTATAGAATAGACTTTTTTCGAGTGTCAATTCTATAGGGTACATTTTATTATTTTCTGTCTTTTTTATTTACCTTAAAGTAATCCATTCATAGCTTGCCCACTCTTTTGGTTTCTTATCGTACTTAATACGACCAGTCGTACAAAATGAAGCAATCATCCATTGTATAAGGTTCATCTTGGCGTATGGGTCAACACACTCCTCAATTTTTTTCAATTGATAACCGGTACTATTTTTCTGCCAAATTGTATATAAACGAAAATGTGTTGTCGTAACAAGTCTAGCTTTTGTTGTAACTTGCCATTTTGCAATTTTCGTCAGATCCTCTTTGACTTTTCTATCATACTCTTGTTTTATGACTTTATAACTCTTATCTTTATTAATTAATCCATTAGAGAATCCAAAAGGCATTTGATGCACCTCATAGACGGTTCCTTCTTCATCCCCTAAAATGTTTGATTCTACTAGAAATATATTCTTTAGTTTTAACTGTTCCGTTAATTCTTTTCCGCTCCAATAAAAAGGTTTTTTCATCTTCTGAAGCAGAACAACCTGTACAATTAATCCGATAAGTAACGGATACGCTAGTATAAAAACCATATTAATGAACATATTTACAATAAGTACCCCTATTAGTGCGAATATCGTGAAATAAATATATGTTTCTCTTTGATGAATGATTCTACTATTCAAGCTAACATACCTCCGTTTTGATAGATAGTGAAAGTAACATACACAATTGCTCCTAATAAAATAGAACAAGCCCCTGGAAAGCTCTGTATCAGCTGTATTTCTTTCTTTGGTAGTTTTGCCCCAAATATAGACGCAGCATGCTCCAATTGGTCTTTAACCGCTCCCACAAACCCTAAAATTTTAATTAATCGATACACACTAGCAATCCAAAAGAATAGTAAATGGAAAGCTGTTAATGTAATGGCGGTAAGCATAGCCGATTCTTCTACTACATTGCTAACATATAAACCTACTACCACAAGCATTTTGGTATCACCAGGTGAAGAAAATTTAAATGTTTCTAGCAATAAACCACACGCTAAGGCCATGACTAGTACAATTGCAATCTCTTTCCCTGTTCTTATTCCGGCAAAATACGTGATTCCTATCCCCAATATTAAGAATAGTAGATGCCACATATTCTTTGTTTTTCTATATTTCAAATCAGTAAATACATTTAGGAACATATAACTTAGTAATAATCCCACAATATACAGACCCATTTTCTTTACTCCCCTCTTAATTTCATAAAAATGCTGTGTAAAAAAGGGAACCACTTTTAGAGTAGCCCCCTCTTTTATTTTTATATTTATTTTTTGTTCCAAGAATCTACATCTGCATTGCTTGATGCTTTTGTGAATCG
>NZ_JAKUDW010000141.1:0-10767 GCF_022662595.1 Bacillus cereus group sp. BfR-BA-01524
CTCACCCTAAATCACTTAGCGTATTCCCTCTAAATCCATATATATCAAGGGTTTAGAGGATTTCTTACGTACTCATACACTTATCATCCAACATGCAACACGTTTGCGGTATCCTTAACACAAAAAAAATTCATGAAATTCTCTTATCCCTTGATACAACTAGCTTTATAAGGTGTTGCAAGTTGCTATTTTTCTTCTTAAAGGAGCACCTTTCATCATTTTTCGATTTGCTATAATCAAAATTGGTATATTTTATAGTATTTTGGCATAAATTTCTGAATTTGTAGAACGGAGGTGAAAAAGATGGGGAAATCATTTGTGATACGTAATCAACGTAGCTTGAATGGGGAAACAACAAACGCAGTTTTAGTAACAATCAAATCTTGGCAAAAGCTTGTGGAAGCATTTGAAGAGAAGTACTACAGTTATAAAGATACTTATTTAGAAGATATTCTACAGCACATGACATACGAAGATCGCATTGCTGACGTAGAAGGCTTTGTCGAAAAAGCTAAACCATCTTTTTCACGTCGCGCAATGTCTACACTTGCAGAAAAAACGGGAAGAAAGCATAAATTATACGGCATTACAAATGCTGATCTCGAAGTATTCTTATATCTGCATAAGAAATGCTTTACTAATGGTGTCATTCCCAATGTAACCATACATATGATGTGGGAAGATTACAAGCAATATAAAGAAGAGCTTGCATATATTCAGCATTCTCAATTCTATATCGCTTTGAAAAAGTTAAGCTTACATAACATTATCTCTATTGAAAATGGCTTAGATGGCCGATATACAATCAAACTGACTCATTTTATAAACGAGGAAACAGAAAAAGCAAATCCATACGTATATATTAGTCCTGTTGTATTTACAAAGGCTTTCTTTAAGCTATCTGTAGCAGCTAAGAAACTATTCTTAGACATTGCAATGCAACAACATACGGAAACAACATTAAAACGTTCTTTGGACAAGCAGGACGAAAGAGGAAACAAAACTCACTTCGGTGGGATGTATCGTTTCTTACATAAAAAATATCCGCATCAGATCCGTGCGGTTATCGAGGAATTAACAACTGCATTACCATGTACGGGTAATCCCCTATTCAAAATTTGCAAAATGCAAAAAGGTGTAAAACATACAAAACGATATACGACATTATATCTGTCTATCCATTCAGACTTCTTATGTTCGAAAGAAGCTGGGGAAGAACAACATAGGGATCCATTTACACCAAAAGCTACCTATGCTCGAAAAGCGAAATTTATAGAAGCAGTCCTACAAGAGATGAATATCGGTGAACTGTCTGGAGATATGAATAAATTCATTCATGTCTTAAAGCATACTTGTCATCGTCAAATTCGCAGTGTAATCCGCGGACTACGTGACATGGTTGATCGAAAAGAAGGATATCCAACGAAAATTGTATATACATTGAAGAAACTATTGCATCAAACATCTCAATATCAAATTCTCGATACAGCAGCAAAAGAAGGTATCTACCCTCTTATTGCGCAGCATATACCAAAAGAGAGAAATAGTGACCGTGAGCAAGCTGTCTTTAATTTCGGTTTACATTATTCTATGTACTCTCTTCACAACATTAAGAAGATGTTTAAGAATGTGCATGCACTACTGAAGCAGAAGTTTGCGGTACCAGTGACGGAAGAATCTTATCACCGTAATTATCTAAAATACCAGGAAGAAACGTTATTTAGAAAATATGCATATGATCAGGGTGTTAATCTCCATGCATATATCTCTTTAGAAATTGAAATGCGTGAAAAACTAAAAGTTCGTGGTCATAAAGAACGCACGATTCCAAGTGATGTGCGTGAATGGTTTATCGAAGCAATTGATAAGCTGCCACAAGAAAAACTTCGTGTGATTGAACTACCAAAGCAGTTTAATTTACTAGAGTTTATGCGTACCTTCGAACATTTAGTACGTGCTGGAGTAACAATAACAGCTCCAGATCAGGTGCTAACCGCATTGGAAATAAAATAATAGTAATGAGCTCTCTATTTTTGAAAAAATCGAAAGTAGAGGGCTATTCGTGTTTGTATGATTAGTAATCCATTTCTGCTACTCTACTTATAAATACCAAATCAAAAGGACTTCATAAAAAATGGAGTCTTTTTTTATGCAATTCTATACAAATTCGATTCTAGCAATATATAACTCTCCACATAATACTAGGGAGTATTCTTCTAATGTATTAAAACCTATCTTATAATACCTACAAAAAATCAAAAGGAAAATTATAAAAATAGTGGATATGCGGACAAATATGGTTCAATGTGAATATAATCTTTCTAAAAACATTGTAATTACTAATGTTGTTGTATTTATCTAATAAAAATCATCAATAATAATGTGAGTTATGTGTAAATACTGAGTAATGTTAACTAATAGCAGCCTAATCTGGATAAAATGTGGATAATTGAACGCTAGATACTACTGTATTTAACAAAATAAAGAAAATAAAGCCTATTTCCATAGTTGGATAAATATAAAGTGATTTGTATCAATTTCTTTCCGATTTCATGTAGAAACATGTGATTCCCTTTATGCTTTTTTGTAGAATTGATAGTCTAATAATCATTGAATTTCCGTATACATTTTCTACTATTTATGATTTTTTACGTTCTAACATCAAATTTTCCCTTGTGGGAGTAGATCTTTCCCCTATTTTTGATAACCTATAATAGTTTTATCTTTATTTCTTTTTAATATATAAGATATATATTTATAATAGATTTTTAATACAGCTAGTCTGATTGTTAATAAGATGTCAGACCTAATTGAAAATATTTGTAAATTACGTTATAATAATGGTAAATAAACATATCATTACCCACATACTAAAGGACAAACCTACGTATCCCTACCAGGGCGAGGTTTGTCCTTTTTTCATTTTAGTAAAAAATTTATATTGGGAGGATTAAACGTGACTGTACTTAAAGATACGACTTACTTAGATATGGATATCTATAACGAGATTAGATTTTTCAAAGGGATATTTTGGGGATTAGTTTTTGTAATTCCTTTTTGGAGATGCCAGCAACCGTGCGTAGCAAAGGGCCGTAGCAGGTCTTTCACTTATTTTCTGTTATAATATATCCTAAGAAATTAGGTGATTATAATGAGCGAAAACATTAATTTAGAAGAAACATTAGCAGCCTTTTCTGCTTATTTAACAGAAAAAGGACGGAAACAATCCAAGATTGAACGTTATGCTTACGACATTAAAGATTTTTATAAGTGGCAAAGGACAAGTGAGAAACTCCTACATATTAAATCATGGAGTGAACTTTCTGAAACGGACTATCAGACATATTTCTCTGAGTTAGAAGACAAGCGTAAATATTCCCAGAAAACAAGACACAGAATATGGGTGATTTTAAAGAAGTTGCACATGTTTTTAGGTATACTTAGTCCATTGGATACTATTAATCTCTCTTTAATTCCGGATCAATCACTACATAACAATGATTTTATTACTGAAGTAGAAGAAAAGCTTTTAAAACAAACTGTTCTATCAACAAAAGGGTTAACAGAAAGACAAGCTAAATATCGTCCTCTTATTATGGATAGAAACGTTTGTATGCTTAATTTAGTAGTAAACTATGGGTTGTCCTTACAAGAGCTTGTATCGCTTAATATGAGCTATATACAGTTTGCTAGAGATATCTTAATGGTACCTGGGAAAAATGGATCAACTAGGTCTGTTTCGTTAACTACGGAAGATACACAGCAGCTCTACAAATATTATACGACTATTCCGGAACCCGTAAGACCTCGACAATACACAGATAATCCCCTATTTGCGGCATTTGATTTTAATCGAGGCACTTATCGTTGGATGTACGAAAAGGATGCACCAAAGACTTTTTCTGAAGTTGCTATACAAAAGATGGTACGACTTGAAGTGAAACGTGCGGAGTTAAATAGACGTATCTCTATCTCTGCACAGCAGATGAGAAACACTTTTATTCTCCGTCTTATTAAGCAAGGATAAACTGAAGATGAGTTGGTAAGTAGGATGGGGTTCAAAACTAAAATATCTTTAAAAAGATATTATCAATATTTACAGTGACCTATATTAACCATACTAAAATAAGAAGACGTATTCTATTTATGGAATAACAAAAATTAGAACAACAGATATGAATCAGCTTATTTTTTTGGAACTAACGTACCCGTTAGCTGAATAAGGAAAAATGACTTTAGTAACTTATTTTGAACTTTCTCCTATAATTTCTAGTATAGAAACGGAATAATTCGCCAAGTCTTGGACTGATATTGTTTATATTGTTCACCAAATAGTGTAACAAGAGTTCTCTCTTCAACTTTTATACGATACGAATACGCAAGGAAAAATAAAAAGATATTTATGATAATGGCAATGAACGAAGATGAAGATATAGCAACCCCTAAAAAGGTCAGAAAAGAACCTAAATAACCAGGATGGCGAATATAGTTATACAGACCACTTTGAATTAACTTATGTTCCCCCTGCATTCCGACGTTCCTACTATAAAATCGCCCTAATGTTTTCATTGAAGAAAATCTAATCCATACACCAATTAGCCCAACAATAACACCAAAAAACAGAAATGAATTAACCTTATTTATTGTAAATAAATACATAATTTCTGGAATGATTATCATCAAGGCTAAAACTGCTCCGATAAAAAAACTAGAACCACTATTTTGTTTTTCTTCTTTAACAGGTGAACTTCTATAAAATTCTAATAATAAGTACAGAAAAATAGGTAAATATGCTATAAAAAACATAATTCTTTCTCCTTTCAATAAAAGTGTCTAATGATTAACCCATTTATTTTTATCAATGAGGTCACGCAATTTGGATGACCCTAAGATCATATCAACACAGGTTCTTTTATCAATCTTTATTTTAAATCTACAGCAATCGCATCCCATAGAAAAGTATCATTTTATACTATTATGGAGCATTTCTCCTCGTTTTTTAGATAGAAAAAGAGAGTCCCTTGCTATAGGAACTCTCCCTTATGTATACAATTACGATTTCATGTATATTTAGCTTGTTTAATTTTTCGTTATAGAAACCCATTACCTTTTGAGCATGTTGTATAGCCATTAATCCATCTTGGACAGTAAGTGCTTCAAAATACGGATAACGAATGTCAGTAGCATAACCATTCAGCTGCACGCACTGTTCTAAAATCAATGAGAACTCCTCATCTAATCTACAACAAGATTTGTGCAGCATTAAAAGGTTATGAGTTTTAGGGACTGGTCTACCGTTTAGTGCAAGAAACCCTTTTAGAAGTTTCTCAACACATTGTTGACTATGGTAACAAATAATTGCAGTAGGGAAAGGTTTCATGTGAGTTAAGTAACTAGAAGAATCTAAATCAGATTTTGCTATGGATAGCCACTCTTTTAGATCCTTAGTATTTCTCATATAGAACCTTCCCCTCTAGCGCAATTTTATGCTCCATGGTTACATTGCGATTAGCACGTTCTTGAAACTCTTCTGGTCCATAAACTAAAATATTAACTGGTGTTTCCATTACATCGTAAATCCCCCAATTGATACGATTAATGACTTCCCTTTTTCTTTCTCCTACACCTTCCACAACAATACAGAGATCAAAATCACTGTCTTCATTTGGTGTGCCATATGCATGAGAGCCAAAAAGGATGATTTTTTGGACAGAAGACACAGTTTCACGAATCTTTTGCACCAATAGGTCCAATTCCCTTTTTACCTCTTCGTTAATCCGAATCACCCCTCGGATAATGTAATTAAATTGACGTTTAAGTATATTATACATGCGTTTCTCTTCTCCCTTCTATTATATATATTTTTTTTATTGTTTTCTTGTTCTCCAACGTTTTGCAATGCTTGATAACATTCGTATACCTGATTGAAGTCTCGCAAGAATCTACCATCAGAAATACTATGAAATCCTTTGAAGTTCTTTCTACACCAATATAAGAGATCAGAATCATCCTTAGCTAAAAAAGAATCCGGATTAGAATGAATCAAAGCCTCTGCTAAACAAGCCAGAAGTAATGGTATCATTTCAGAATCATGCTTGGATAAATCCAGTACAGATACAACGGTATACTGTTTATATTGGTAGTATTGTAGAACAACATCACACATGTTTGTTGGTGTTAATGTACATTGTAATTGAGTGGAATCTAATTGATACACTCGCATTTTGTCCCCTCCTATATCATTACTCTCCAATTGGCGCTGCTTTCATAAAATCTTTTTGAGCTTGGAAAATGATATGGTGATTTGATACGGTCTCCTCATCAAAAAGTTCATTAACAAACTATGAAACAGACAATGCATCGAATTTGTTTGTAATAACGCGCTGTGGTTCTGAAGCAGCTAATTCGGAACAACTTAATTGACTTGGAGCTGTTTCTTCTTACTTTCTAAGATTTTTAGCTCATTGTTTTTATGTTCAAGACCGATGAATTCACTTTTGAATTTCTTAATCGTTTTAAGTACCGGAGCAGCTGCAAAAAGCATCTTCCCCGGTTCAGTACAATCCCCACTGTTTACATTAAAGCGAGTTACTAATGTTACTGTTTCTGTACCGTCTGAATCCATTAGAATCATTCCCTTTGAATTACAATCTAATAAAACACCTTGTAATGCGGGCATTGGGTTTTTAACGTCTACAGTAACACTAGCTTCCTCTAATTTTCCGATAAATAATGTACGGTTAATAGTAAATTGCATAATAACCCCTCCAAAAAGTAATAAAAAAAGAACAGACCTCATATCCTGTTCATTCGTTTCCTTGCTGCATAAATGAGACTTAAGCTTACTTTTAAATCTCTTAAATCAGAAATAGTAATATTCATAAATGTCGTAGCCTTCGTTTTGAAGTTTTGATTGTGCGCCTGTAGCAGTGATACAGAACTGATCCATAAAGGATTAGCTAGTTCTTTAATTTCCTCAACAATGTCATGTAAATGAACATTATTTTGTAAATTTCCTTGTGATTTTTCCATGATGTTTCCCCCTTGGTAATAAAATAATCGCCTAAAGTGCTGGCTATACAATAACTTCTAACTTGAAGACAACACAAAAAGGGCTTCTTCAAGTCGATTAAAAATGTGCATAGCAAAATAAGCTATATATACACTAATCGGCTCAAAGAAGCCCTTTCATAATTGAAATAAGACGCAACTTGCTTCTACAACTCAACCACAACACAAAAAAGGTGAAGCTCTTGATACAACCCCACCTTTTTAGTATATAATGAATCATTTAATAATTTAACAGTATGTTTTTAAAGTCTCTATATTTTAGAAAACTTTACAATAAAACAGTACTTCCCTATTTTTTTGAAGAAACAGGATCCATTTTTAATGTTTTTATTCCTTCTTTCAATGTAAACGCATCTGCTCTTAATGTTTTCCAGCTGTCTTTCGCTGCATTCAGGTTAGGTTTTAAGAATTTAAATTTATTTTGATCTGCTTTTTGGGATGCTTTATCAATATGATTAAGCACTCCTGAATATTGAGAATCTAAATCATGCCATTGTGCTGACATATAGGTAAGAGCATTAATAGCTGATCCAATTGCATTTTGCATTTCAGCAATATTATTATACGCAACTCCAACTACACGATTTAATGTTATTTTATAGTCTACGGTTTGGCGTAATTGCGCTAATAACGGCTCTAACGTACCTAAATTATTTCTTGCTACCCCTATCATCACACCTCCAGCAATCCATGTAGGGATTGAAGGATATGATACAGTTATTATTCCATCCGATTCTACTTGTTTAAAATGTCTTATTTGCTCTAAAACATCATTTAGGCGTTTTTCATCTTCATCTATTCCAGATGCTTGATTTTTTAAAATCGATTGCAAGATATCTTTATGACCTCCAAATGCTCGGACATCTTCTCCAATACTATCTCTTAACTTAGCTAGTTCTTGTATTAAATTCTGTGTATATGCTTGGTTTTGTTTAATCTCACCTTGTAAATCTGTAATGCCCTCTTTTAATGTATCTGCATCTCCTTCATTAATTGCTTCTACTAATGTATCGTAATAATTGTCAAATGTGGTATCATACTCTACAATTCCTGTCAGGGTATCTAAAAGTTGTTTTTTTATGTGCGCATCCCATTTTGTAGCATGCTCTCTTGCATTCTTTTGATCTTGTACAATTTGACTAGGTAGATTTGTATATCCTTTAATATCAATTCCTTCAAAGTTAACATCTGGATTATTAATTAACAAATAAGAGTAATCATTCATGGATTTTGCAAATACCCCAGCATCTTGCAAAGCTTTTTTCATCTTTTCGCTGTTTACAGAAAGAGATATATCTTCAGTACTCGTTTGTTCTATTTTACTTTCACTTGCAAAAGCAGCTACTGGAGAGACTACAGTAGTTGTTGTCAGGGTTAAAAACGTCGATACAGCAAGTAGTTTATAAGGAAAATTATTATTCACTTTAATTCCTCCTATGAATATATATTAATTTTTAGTTTGTTTTTTCTTGTTTAAAAGCAATGTCTTTTGAAATGAATTCTGCGTCCTTATGAATATCATTCCAACTTTGTTTAGCAGCTTTTAAATCGTCAGGTATTAACGAAAGTTTATGTTCTTGCATTTGATCGATATTATCATATAAATCTTTATAATTAGCCCCCATTTTATTCCATTGTTGCTGAATACTTGTTAGAGACATTATTGCTTGATCTACTGTCTGATACAAATATGTTAGCGTGTCTTTTGTATTAGTAAGTGAAATAACCGCTTGATTAGCCAGATCAGCTTTCATACTTAATTCTCCGATTTTATTCGAAATTTCATTATAAGAATTCATATGATTAGATGCCTCGACACCAGCTGCTGTTCCTAAACCGATACCAGCTGCTCCTAGAGCTGTAAGACCGCCAACAACAGCTGGTGTAGCTGTACCACCAGTCACAACAATTACTACCGCTCCTGCAATCGTTCCAATAACTAAAATAGCTGCTCCTAGTCCACCGCCAATTGACCAGGCTAATACATTATCAAAATGTGATTTCTGTGTAGAACGTAAATTCTCAATTTCGGCCTGAAGTTGTGGGACTAGTGCTTGTTTTCCCGCTAATATAGCCGTCAATCCTCCCTGTCCATCTGGACCACCAACATTATTTTTAAAATCTACAGTATTTGTATACAACTTTGTTTTGAAAGCCTCTAACATCTTAATGACGTCAATAACTTCATTTGAATTTGTATGAATTGTATCGATTAAATCCCCTATTCCTTCTTTAAGGCTCATCTTATCTTTCTTTTTTACAGTATCTACTAATGTGTCGTAATAATTTTGAAATTGCTCATCATAATTTACAATATTACGAGCTGTTTTTTGAATGTTTGGCTTCGCTGTATCTAACCAGTAATTTGCATTGATTCGTGACAGTTCCTGATTCAGGTGGATATTTTTGATTAATTCTCCTCCTCCTGAACCTAAATCAATGTTGGATAAATTTACATTCGGTTGCTTAATCATAGTTTTTGCGTACAAATCCATTACAAGAATATGAGAGCCTGTTGCAGCCAACGCTTTCTTTAATCCTTCAGGTCCTAACGCATAATTTTCTATTTTCTGTTCTTGAGCTGTCTGTTCTTGTGCAAGTGCATGAATAGTACTACCATTCGTTGCAGTTATAACCGTTGCTAAAGTGGCTAAAGTTATGACCTTAAATGGAAATTTCATCATATGATTCTCCTCCTTATTTTCAGTTGCATTATAATCTTTTCGATAAACCTATGTTCTTAATATTAAAATTTATAAACTTGTTCTTCGAGTTGAGTTGTTACACTTTTTAATCGTCTTAATGTATCTTTTTGAGACTGAGTGTTATTGGTATCAACTTCAGTCGATAATTTTGTAATACTATTATTTATTAGATCCAAATCCTCTTTGTAACGTTTCATTAGCTCAATTTCTCCATCTACTTGGTTAGCAAATGTATGCAAATCATTTTGCATGAAAAGAATCATTGATTTTTGTAAATCTGCTACTGTTAATTTAGTTGTTAAGTCATATAATTTCTGATTTTGTTTTTCTAAATCATTTAAATATACACGTTGCTCTGCTGTTAGTTTATTAATTTCAGCAAAAGTATTATATGTTTTTTTAATTTTTTCAGGATCAATCACTTTCATAAGATCATACTCTTTCGTTTTTGTAACTGCAGCTGCAGCGATTTCACCTTTTTTACTTTTCTCTATCGCTTCACGTGCTTCTTTTTTGGCAGCCTCAATCTCTATAGCTGATTTTCCCTTTTCTTTTGCTTCTTGCTCTGCTTTCTTCTCTGCGTCTACAATAGCATTGTTTATTTCTTTTCCTTTGTTATACGCTACTACTGCTGTTTGAGCAGCCGGTTCAATGATATCTTTCGATAGACTATAAATTTCTTGGAATACCTTTAGCCCTTGTTCATTTAAAGCTCCTGGTAATAATGCTATTTGCTGTAAATCATTTTGAATAGATTTTTTTGTATCTAGCATTTCATTTTTTAACTTATCTATTTTTCCTGTTCCCTCTGAATTAAGGACACTCTGTGCTTTTGCCACATCAGTATCAAGATTTTTCAACTTCTTATCTACCTGTAGTTTTAGATCTGTTAACTCATTAATTTGACGTTGCACACTTTCTTGGTTTGTTATGGTCATGTCTTGAAGGACTTCCAGTCTATCTGTAAACCCTTCTTTATCTTCCTTATTAT
>NZ_JAKUDW010000142.1:0-10621 GCF_022662595.1 Bacillus cereus group sp. BfR-BA-01524
GTATTTATTGGGGTAGAAGGGGCTGTTGTTTTATCCAGTCGAGCAAAAAATAGAAGTGATGTAGGGAAAGCAACGGTTATTGGCTTAATTGGTACACTTATCATTTACATTTTAATCACATTATTGTCTCTTGGACTTATGCAGCAAGCAGATATTGCTGGTTTGAAAAATCCAGCTATGGCTTATTTATTTGAAAGTGTTGTTGGAAAATGGGGTGCTATCTTTATAAATTTAGGTTTGGTTATCTCTGTATTAGGTGCTTGGTTAGGTTGGACTTTGCTCGCTTCTGAAATTCCATATTTAGCGGCTAAAGATGGAGTATTTCCAAGATGGTTCGCAAAAGAAAATAAAAATAAGGCTCCAGTAAATTCATTATGGATAACAAATGGTTTAATTCAAATATTCTTGTTAACATTCGTCGTTTCTGATCAGGCGTATAACTTTGCATTCTCTTTAGCATCTTCAGCTATTTTAATCCCATATGCTTTTTCAGCATTTTATCAACTGAAGCATAGCTTAAAATCTGAAGAAGTAGATCGAAATAAAAATATAATAATTGGTTTGATAGCAAGTATTTATGGCGTGTGGTTAGTTTATGCAGCTGGTTTAGAGTATTTATTATTAACAATGACTTTATATGCGCCAGGTATTTTTATTTTTTACAATGTTCAAAAGCAAAAGAGTTCGAAGCAAATATTTACTCGAGTGGAATTAGCATCATCCGTAGCAATTGGTGCTTTAGCATTCTTTGCGATTTATGGATTAATTACAGGCAGTATTACTTTATAAAGCGCTGTGAAAGCGAAATCAACTGGAGGGCTGGAATATGGCACGAAGAAAAATTGTAGTGGCACTAGGAGGAAATGCGATACAGTCTGGAGAAGCTACTGCGGGAGCGCAGCAAGAAGCGTTGGAAAAAACGGCAGAACAACTTGTGAAAATAATGGAAAATGATGTGGATATAGTAATTGCGCATGGAAATGGCCCACAAGTGGGGAATATTTTATTACAGCAAAAAGCTGCAGAAACGGAAAAGACACCTGCAATGCCATTAGATACTTGTGGGGCAATGAGCCAAGGGATGATTGGATATTGGATGGAAAATGCGATTGAAAAGGCATTGAAAAAACGGAATATACAAAAAGATGTAGCAACGGTTATAACACGCGTTGTTGTGGATAAAAAAGATGAGGCATTTAAAAATCCAACTAAACCAATTGGTCCTTTTTATACAGAAGAAGAGGCCAGAAGATTAATGGATGAAACAAAAGCAGTGTTTAAAGAAGATGCTGGTAGAGGATGGAGACGTGTTGTTCCATCACCGAAGCCTGTAAGTATTCATGAACATAAAGTTATTAATTCTTTGGTCGAAGATGGAAACATAGTGATAGCTGTTGGCGGAGGGGGAATTCCAGTAATTGATTCCGAAGAAGGGTTAAAAGGAACTGAAGCGGTTATCGATAAAGATTTCGCTGCGCAGAAATTAGCAGAATTAGTAGATGCCGATACGCTCGTTATTTTAACTGCAGTTGATCATGTGTATGTAAATTATAATCAACCGAATCAAAAAAAATTAGAGCATGTCACAGTGAATCAACTAGAAGAATATATGGAAGAACAACAATTTGCCGCGGGAAGCATGCTTCCAAAAATTGAAGCTGCGATTAATTTTGTTAATACAAATCCAAAAAGAAAAACAATTATTACGTCTTTAGAAAAAGTATATGAAGCACTAGAAGAAAAAGCTGGTACTATTATTTCAAAACAGAATGTATGCATGTATGTTTAAATTATTATGTACGCTACTTAGTAGTAAAAAAAGAATGAGGTTAATAACTTCATTCTTTTTATTTATTAATATTTTTTGTACTCATTGTTCATAAAGTTTTCATGATGAAATCTGAATATATAAGTTAATTATGATAAAATTCAAATTGAATACGCTTTCTTGATTTTTCGCTCCAACATACAGCAAGAGAGAGGGAATTTTATGAATAGACGGAACGTAGTTAAGGACTTAAAGCAGTTCGAATTATTTGCTCATTTAACAGAAAAAAAATTGAAAGGCTTAACAGAGTTTGTTTATTGGCGAACTTATAAAAAAGGTCAATTTTTATTTTTAGAAGGAGATTCAAGGGAAAGAATCTACTTCATGTTAGATGGTTTTGTAAAGTTAGAGCGGGTTAATCAAAATGGGAACTTATTATACGATGACTATGTAAAGCGGTATTCTATTTTTCCTTATGGTGGTATGTTTACAGACAGAGGATATAACTATACAGCAGAAGCGATGACAGATGTGGAGGTATATTATATTCCAACGGTAATTTTTGAAGATATGGTAAAATCAAGCAGACCGCAATTGATGTACGTTGTTCAGCAATTATCATCTATATTAAAATTGAACGAAAATCGAGTGCAAAATATTACAATTCCTAATGCACAAGATCGTGTTATCCAAACGTTAAATTATTTAATGCAGGATTTAGGAGAACAGAGTGGGGAAAAGATTGTAATTTCATGTCCACTTACAACAATTGAAATATCCAAAATATCTGGAACATCTCGAGAGACAGTTAGCAGCGTATTAAAACAATTAAAAAATGATAGCATTGTTACAATTTTAGATAAAAAAATTACAATACATGATCCAACATATTTTGAAGAAATCTCTATGTGAAAATTGTATATTGATTTTTTAATTCATAATGTATATTAATAAGGTTCTTTATATATTTATAAGGAACTTTTTTACGTTATCCTCTATAAAAAGATTGTATAGTATGGTAATAATAGCTAAAATCGATAATAAAAAACAAAGTGAAGGGGAGAAAGAATGATTCGTATTGAGTATGATCGATTAGTAGCTATTTGTTACAGTATAGGGGTTTTGTTATTATTAAAAATTCCAAATGATAATGAATTAATTGGGGAAAAATTATTCAATGTCTATAAGGTTCCGATACATACGTATGTTTATATGGATTATAAAGTCTCAAATATATTGATTGTTTCTTTCACACTACATGTAATTGCATTTATATTATTTTTAAAATGGCTAGGAAAAAAGGAGTCTAGTACATTTAGAAAAATGAATAAGATAAAAGTAGTAGGCATTAGTATTTTGATTTTAATGATGCCGTTTATTTTAAATAACATCCTCCAGACATTAAATAAAACATGGTACTACGCAGGAAAAACAGGGGTAGAAGCAATAGAATATAAAAAAGAAGATAGCCAGTGTAGAATGGAGAAAAATGGAGAGGGTATCGAATCAAAGTGCATTGTTATTTTAAAAAATTATCGTAATCATTCACAAGCATTAAAAGTTGTTTTATATGATAATGCAAATGAGAATTCAAAAGGTTATCCAGTACCGAAACCAGTCTATTTACAAAAACATGAGACAAAGCAATTCGAATTTCAAGTTCCTGTTTCTTATAATAGAGGTATTGAAAAAGATAAAGTACCAAATATTAAATTACATTCATTGCATGAAAATGATACGAAATACAATTAATCTGTAAGTAAAAGTTTATGAGTAGGAGCAAGAATTTGAAACGATATAGAAAATCAACTTGAATCATCCAACATACTGTGAGGTAACGGCATATTGGATGATTTTTTTATGTTATCCCCTTGTTTCACATATGAAAAGGAGGAATACTTTGTTGGAAATGAAAAACATCACAAGGATCATACATGGTTTTCACCTTACGCAATCTGTGAAAGTTAGAGCCATAATAACTAGTTTGCCAATTTTTAATGTCGATATCGGGCCAGTTCACATAGTCACCTAGTGTATAAGGATCTAAGCTTTCTCGTAAATCTTTAACCCAGCGTATATTTCGATTTTCTTCATCATCGTATTTCCAAGAGGTAATGTATTCTTGAGCAATAATTGCTTTACGATGAAAATAAGCCGTTTCATTCGGCTGAATATTTTCAACAGCACCTATGAGCGATTGATGCCAAATACTAGCATCTTTATTTGGGGCATGAGAAAGAAAGTATTGCATGAGTTGAATGCCTTTAAGGGGAATAGGTTTATAGACATAGGAACCAGAGCGCTTGAAATTTTCAGGGATGTTACCGCCATTAAAAAATTCAACAGCCTTTATATAAGGAACTTCTTCTATAAAGAGAGAGGGGCTACCAGTTTCAAGAAGAGGGGATAATAGGGAATGGAGTTCAGAGGGAGAACCGACAAACTCGCCTTGTGCTTCGATTTTATTTTGTTGCTTGGCGAATAATTCGATCGATGAAGTGAGACGTTCATCTATATAAGGTGCCCAGTTTTGCCACGCTTGAAATGCAGCAATAAAGTCTTCCCATTCCCATGTAATTGAGAAAATTGATACATTTTTTATCGGGTGGACTCGAAAAGTTAAGGAAGTGACAATTCCGAAGTTTCCACCACCGCCACCACGGCATGCCCAAAAAAGGTTAGAGTTTTCTTGTTCATTTGCACGAATGAGTTTTGCACCAAATTTTCCACACGCTTGTACCATTTCCACTTCCATTAGTTGATCACATGTTAATCCAAATAAGCGCGAAAGCATACCAATACCACCGCCAAGTGCTAATCCAACAATTCCGACGCTTGCACTTGTACCAGCAGGAATTGTAACACCGTAATTCCAAAGCTCTTTATAAACAGTGCCAAGATTTGCACCAGCCTCAATTGTTGCTGTTAATTTATCTGTATTAACAGTAATGCGATGCATTTCACTCACATCAATAATAAGTCCTCTATTTAAAAGAGAAAAATTTTCATAGCTATGACGTCCGCTTCTTAACCGAAATGGTATATGACGTTCACGTGCCCATTTTAAGGCGTTACAGACATCCTTGTTATTTTGACAAAAAACAATAATACAAGGGAGTTTTGGAATACTTAAATTTAAATTCATTCGGGCTACGTCGTAGTCAGGATCTGTGGGAACAACGATACGACCTGTTAATTTTGTTTGCTTCAATTTATTACTCCTTTCTAAAATAATCAGAGCTTTTTATTAATATATGAAAAATATCTGTAATACGCGTGGACAAGGAGAGGTGAAGAATGAGATTTACCTTTGTGAGAAATAAATAAAGCATAAGAATAAAGAATCTACATAGAGTTCAATGAAAACAGTTGCAAACTGTTCATATTTTGTTATGATAGTGTTACGAAAACGTTTGCATAAAATTTCCGATGGGATGCAAAAGGAGAGAAGGACTATGAATAAGACATGGTGGAAAGAAGCGGTTGCTTATCAAATTTATCCACGAAGCTTTATGGATTCAAATGGTGATGGTATTGGAGATTTACAAGGTATTATTGCAAAACTGGATTATTTAAAAGATTTAGGTATAGATGTAATTTGGATTTGTCCAATGTATAAGTCACCTAATGATGATAATGGTTATGATATTAGTGATTATCAAGATATTATGGATGAGTTTGGTACAATGGCAGACTTTGATGCTTTACTAGATGAAGTTCATAAGCGTGATATGAAGCTTATTATTGATTTAGTTATTAATCATACGAGTGATGAACATCCATGGTTTATTGAATCACGTTCATCTAAAGATAATCCGAAGCGTGATTGGTATATTTGGCATGATGGTAAAGATGGTGCGGAGCCAAACAACTGGGAAAGTATTTTTAATGGTTCGGCATGGGAATATGATGAAGAAACAGAACAATATTATTTACATTTATTCTCACGTAAACAACCAGATTTGAACTGGGAGAATAAAGAAGTTCGCGAAGTACTATATGATACGGTTAATTGGTGGCTTGATAAAGGTATTGATGGTTTCCGCGTTGATGCGATCAGTCATATTAAAAAAGAAGAAGGCCTCAAGGATATGCCAAATCCAAAAGAGTTAAAATATGTGCCATCTTTTGATAAACATATGAATGTGAAAGGTATTCAACCTTTATTAGAAGAGCTAAAAGAAAGTACATTCTCTAAGTACGATATTATGACTGTTGGTGAAGCAAATGGCGTTAAGATTGAAGATGCTGAGCTTTGGGTTGGAGAAGAGCAAGGTAAGTTCAATATGGTATTCCAGTTTGAACATTTAAGTTTATGGGATGCAGAGAAGAAGAAAGACCTTGATGTTGTAGGATTGAAAAAAGTATTAACGAAATGGCAAAAAGGATTAGAAAATAAAGGATGGAACGCTTTATATATTGAGAATCACGATAAGCCACGTATCGTTTCAACATGGGGAGATGATAAACAATATTGGCGTGAAAGTGCAACAGCTCTAGGAGCGATGTATTTCTTTATGCATGGTACACCGTTTATTTATCAAGGACAAGAAATTGGTATGACAAATGTTCAGTTACCAAATATTGAAGATTACGATGATGTAGCAATTAAAAATTTATATCGCGAGAAAATTGCAGAGGGCGTACCACATCAAGATATGATGGAGATTATATGGGCTTCTTGCCGCGATAATTCACGTACACCTATGCAATGGAATGATGAGGTAAATGCTGGTTTCACAACAAGTACACCTTGGTTTAGCATGAATCCAAATTACAAAGAAATTAATGTTGAAAAGCAAAAAAATGAAGAAAAGTCTATTTTCAATTTCTATAAGAAAATGATTGCCCTGAAAAAAGAGCACGATGTACTGAACTATGGTACGTACGATTTACTTTTAGAAGACGACCCACAAATTTATGCATATACACGTACATTACAGGATGAAAAAGTCATTGTAATTAGTAATATCTCAAAAGAGGAAGCTGTGTATAATGAGGGTTCATTTGCACTAGAACGCAAACGTTTGCTTTTAAATAACTATGAAGTTGCGGAACATGAAGAAGTAACAACAATTGCTTTAAAACCTTATGAAACAAGGGTTTATCGCATTTCATAATAAAAAAGGATGCTCTTTGAGCATCTTTTTTTATTAAAAAAAATAAATTTCTATTGCAAAGTGAAAACGCTTTTATTAAAATAGATTTATGAAAACGGTTGCGTAAAGATAAAAATAAAGTAACATAAGGAATCGTTTTCATAAAGGGAACAGAAATTATAATTTAAATCATTATGTTGTTATAAATAAAGGGGAGGAAGAACAGATGAAAATTACGTCTTTTGATTTTTGGCAAAAGTTCGGGAAAGCGTTATTAGTTGTTGTAGCCGTAATGCCAGCAGCTGGTTTAATGATTTCCATCGGTAAGTTAATTGGTATGTCTGCTGGGGATATTAACGCAGTTCACACAATCGCTCGCGTAATGGAAGACATCGGTTGGGCAATCATTACAAATCTACACATTTTATTCGCAGTAGCAATTGGGGGATCTTGGGCGAAGGATCGTGCAGGTGGTGCATTTGCAGCACTATTAGCATTCGTCTTAACAAACCGAATTACAGGAGCTATATTTGGCGTAAACGCTCAAATGTTAGCGGATTCAAAAGCGACAGTTTCTTCAGTAATAGCAGGAGATTTACTTGTAAAAGATTACTTTACTTCTGTACTTGGTGCACCAGCATTAAACATGGGAGTTTTCGTGGGGATTATCACAGGTTTCTTAGGAGCTAATCTATATAACAAATATTATAACTATAATAAACTGCCACAGGCATTAGCATTCTTTAATGGAAAACGATTTGTACCATTCGTTGTAATTCTTTGGTCTACAGTTACTGCGATTGTATTATCACTTCTATGGCCATTCATCCAAAGTGGGTTAAATGAATTTGGTCGCTGGATTGCAGCTTCAAAAGATAGTGCACCAGTTGTTGCACCGTTTGTATATGGAACGTTAGAGCGTTTATTATTACCATTTGGTTTACACCATATGTTAACGATCCCGATGAACTATACAGAGCTAGGCGGAACATATACGATGCTAACTGGTTCAAAAGTTGGACAAGTTGTAGCAGGACAAGATCCATTATGGCTTGCATGGATTACAGATTTAAATAATTTATTAGCAAATGGAGATACGAAGGCATATAACGATTTATTAAATAATGTTGTACCAGCTCGTTTCAAAGCTGGACAAGTTATCGGCTCAACAGCAGCGTTAATGGGGATTGCATTTGCGATGTTCCGTAACGTTGATAAAGAAAAGCGTGCAAAATATAAACCAATGTTTTTATCAGCAGCATTAGCAGTATTCTTAACAGGTGTAACAGAACCAATTGAATTCATGTTCATGTTTATTGCTCCAGTATTATATGTTGTATATGCTATTACAACAGGACTTGCATTCGCGCTAGCTGATTTAATTAACTTACGTGTTCATGCATTTGGATTTATTGAGTTAATTACTCGTACACCAATGATGGTTAACGCAGGTTTAACAAGAGACTTAATCAACTTTGTTATTGTTTCATTAGTGTTCTTCGGTCTTAACTTTACACTATTTAATTTCTTAATTAAAAAATTCAATTTACCAACACCAGGGCGTGCAGGTAACTATATTGATAATGAAGATGAGGCATCAGAAGGAACAGGAAATGTACAAGACGGTTCATTAGCAACAAAAGTTATCGATTTATTAGGTGGAAAAGAAAATATTGCTGACGTAGATGCTTGTATGACACGCTTACGTGTAACAGTAAAAGACTTAGATGTTGTTGCACCAGAAGCACAGTGGAAACAAAATGGTGCTTTAGGGCTTATTGTAAAAGATAAAGGTGTACAAGCGGTATATGGTCCGAAAGCTGACGTATTAAAGTCAGACATTCAAGATATGTTAGGTGCGTAATAATATGAAATTGCTAACTTTAAACTGTCATTCTTGGCAAGAAGAGAATCAAATAGAAAAGATACAATACCTTGCTAAAGTAATTCAAGAAGAAGAGTACGATGTCATCGCATTGCAAGAAGTAAGTCAGTCCATACAAGCTGAAAATGTATGCGGTAACAAGAAAAAAGATAATTTTGGACTTTTACTATTAGAAGAGTTAAAAGCGCTACATGTAAAAGATTACAATATTACTTGGGATTTCTCTCATATTGGTTATGACGTGTACGAAGAAGGATTAGCGATTATAACGAAGCATAATATTATAAAAGAAGATACGTTCTTTATTTCAGAAAACGAGGATACAACGTATTGGAAAACGCGTAAAATTGTAAGTACAACAATTGCTTATAATGGTAAGGATATAACGTTTTATTCTTGCCATCTCGGTTGGTGGAATGATGAAGAAGAGTCATTCAAAGGTCAAGTCGATCGTTTGATGGAGCGTGTAGATAGCAATAAGCTCGCCTTCTTAATGGGGGATTTTAATAACAATGCTCGCTTGGAAGGCGAAGGTTATGAGTATATGATGCAAAAAGGGTTGTATGACACATATGAATTAGCAATAGAGAAGGATGAAGGAACGACTGTCCAAGGCGAGATTGCTGGTTGGGATGAAAATAAACATAATTTGCGAATCGATCTAATATTGTGTAACCAAAGTAAAAAAGTTCATTCTTCAAAAGTTATTTTTAATGGTACAAACAGAAATGTAATTTCAGATCATTTCGGTGTAGAGGTTCAATTGGATATATAATAGAAGAAATCCTCACAGAGAATAAAAGCTGTGAGGTTTTTTTTTAGGAATACAAGTATTTCCAAGAGAAAATACTTGTATTTTTTATGACATTTCATATATATTTGTTATTATTGAATGTAAAACCGATTTGGTCATTTTGTATTCATACTTTGACTCACTTCGTTATATAATAAAGTAAGTGAAAGTTAATGGGAAAAAATAGTACGTTTTTGGTTAATACACGATGTAGAAAGTGATATAATTGCAAAATGCATGTATCATTTTCTAAAGAAGGAAAAATATATAATTAGGTGATAACTTCTATGAAACAAATTTGGCGTATTTATAAGACAGATTTACGGAATGTAGCCAAACATTGGGCTGCAATTGTTATTGTTTTAGGATTAATGATTTTACCATCGTTATATGCATGGTTTAACATTAAAGCTTCTTGGGATCCATATGGAAATACAAAAGAGGTTCCCATTGCAGTTTCTAACCAAGATGCAGGTTCTAATTTAAGAGGGAAAGATATTAATATCGGGAAAGAGATTGTAGACTCCCTTAAGAAAAACAAAAATCTTGGCTGGAAATTTGTAGATGAAAAACAAGCGATTTACGGAGTTGAGCGTGGGGATTATTATGCAAGTATTACGATTCCAAAAGACTTCTCTGAAAAAATTGCAACTGTTCTGGATGAAAATCCTAAAAAACCAGAGCTGGATTACTATGTGAATGAAAAAGTAAACGCGATTGCACCGAAGATTACAGCAAAAGGTGCATCAGGTATTACAGAAGAAATTAGTAAAAACTTTGTAAAAACAGCAAACGGTGAGATTTTTAAAATTTTCAATGACCTTGGAATCGATTTAGAAACAAATTTACCAAGTATCGAAAAAGTAAAAGATCTTGTATTTAAGTTAGAAGCGCAGTTCCCAGAAATGAATACACTCATGGATAAGGCATTAGATGATGCAACTCGAGCAGAAGATGTTGTGAAAGTAGCGCAAAAAGATTTACCTGTTGTAGAGAGTGTAATAAATGATGGGCAGGAAGCATTGGCGAATTTAGATAAGTTCTTTGCAAGACAAGATCAAACATTAAAAAATGCT
>NZ_JAKUDW010000143.1:0-10312 GCF_022662595.1 Bacillus cereus group sp. BfR-BA-01524
AAATGATGAAGAAATTACTGTTTTTAAATCAGTTGGTTTAGCGGTAGTGGATATTATCGTTGCGAAGTATTTGTATGAGAGAGCGGTGGAGCGCGGAGTAGGGAATAAGATTGAGTTTTGAGACTGCCTTTTGGTGGTCTTTTTTGTTGATGTGGGTGTGCTAGTATTTATAATTGAATCCTCTTGGTAAAAATCAAATTGATATTATGTTGGAACATATGAATTTTGTGCGGACATCAAATCATTCATTCAATTGGTATATGAAAAAGTTGCACCTCTAATTATTAGAGGTGCAACTTTTTACCATTCTCGCCATTCTTCTGTTATATCTTCCTCGGATTCTAAGCCAGCTATTCGTGCTGCTGTATCGATAAATTCATAGAGATCTTCTCTTTCCATTGTTTCAATAAAATGGTCATGTTCGATATTTAATTCATTTAATTTAATAACTACCTCTTTAACAACTTGCATTACTTCGACTTCGGTTGGATTCTCTCCTAATCGCTGTAAATTGTTAATGTAAGTGTCAAGAACTGTATTTGCTGCACTTATATTTTCTTCAGTGAAAAACTCCCCATCTTCATCATACTCAACCCATGAGGTTGTTGGTTTATTTTTTTTCAATTCATCAAATGTCATGATAACCTCCTAAATGTGTTTTTTTATCTTTAATTCCATTCTATATTTTCGGTCATATATAACAATCCTTTTAGAGTTTTTTTGTAAGCTGCTAGTTTTTTAACTCATTTTACGAGGTAACCTATTCGTGGTCTTTTTATTTTATCATCCTTATACATATAGTTTATCGCAAGAATTCAGTAATAGATTTCAAACTTTCTAGTTTTACAAAAAAGTTTGACTTTACATACGGGTAGTGGTAATTTAAAACTTATAAGAAAACTCGGGATTAATTCCGAGTTTTCTTATGGGCATAAACAGTTCGAGGGGGCCGAAAGATGAAACAGAAGTTATTTGCATTACCATTTGTTCTAATACTACTTATTGCATTAGCTGCTTGTTCAGGGGAAAAAGATTCGAAGCAAGCAGGAACTAGTAAATCAGGGACTCCGAAAGACGGAGGGGCGTTAACGATTGGTGTTAGCGATAATCCAGATACGATGAATCCGCTTTATGCGAATGATCGTGTGTCATTAACTGTGCAGCAAGCTTTATATGCGCCGCTATATCATATGGAAGACGGTAAGAAAAAGTTTGTTCTTGCTGAGAGCTTTACGCCTTCAGAAGATCAATTAACGTGGACATTGAAATTAAAAGATAATTTGAAATGGCATGATGGTAAGAAAATTACATCAGACGATATAGCATTTACATTCCAATCTATTTTAGATGAGAAGCAAAATAGCTCAAGCCGTGAAAACTTTATTTTTAAAGGAAAGCCGCTTGAGGTGAAAAAGGTGGATGAGCTAACGACTCAATTCGTGTTACCACAAGTAAGTGCATCTTTTGAAGGTGTGATGAATGATTTCTTCCCAATTCCGAAACATGTATTTGAAGGGGAAGCAGATTTAGCGAAGAGTAAGAAAAACTTACAGCCTGTAGGATCAGGGCCGTTTAAGTTTAAAGAGTATAAATCAGATGAGTACGTTGCGTTAGATCGATTTGATGATTATGTAGGTGGGAAAGCTAAATTAGACTCTATCGTATACCGCGTTGTAAAAGACCGTAATACAGCAAATGTTTCACTGCAAAATGGTCAAATCAACATGAAGATGATTGAACCGCAAGACTTTAAGAAACTAGATAGCACTGGGAACTTCTCAATGGTGACATTCCCTGAAGGTAGATTATTCTACTTATCTTATAACATGAATACTGATCTTATGAAGAAAAAAGAAGTGCGCCAAGCAATTGCGCATGCGTTAGATAAAAAAGAAATGATTAACTCAGCATTCGTTTCAGGTGAATTTGCAGAACCAGCAAATTCAATCTTAACGCCAGACGCTATGTATTATGCGAAAGATATTAAAGACTATAAGTATGATAAAAAAGAAGCGAAAGATTTATTAGCAAAAGCTGGCGTGAAAGATAAAGAAAAAGTACGTGTGATGTATGTAACGAATAATAAAATTATGGAAAGCTTAGCGCTTTATACACAACAAAAATTAAAAGAAGTTGGCTTAGAAGTTGAACTAAATGCATTAGATGCTAGTGCGGCAAGTGAAAAAGGCTTAGATAAAGAGAATAAAGAATATGACATTACATTTGGTGGTTACATAATGGGACCTGAGCCAGATTCATATAAGAGCTTATTCTTAAGTAATGCTGAATACAATTATGCACGATATAAAAACGCTGATTTCGATAAGTTATGGGAAGAAGCTGCAGTTGAGACAGATAAAACAAAACGCGCAGAGCTATACCATAAAATTCAAGAGACAGCTAGAGAAGACGTACCTTATCTACCAATCGCGTATCCGAAAGCAGTTATTGCAGTAGATAAAAAGTTTGATGGATTGAAAGAAGCAAAAGCAATTCCTGTCACAATGTTTGAAGATCTATCTAAGATTTATGAAGTGAAATAAGAAACAATAAAGAAGCTGGTGGAAATCAGCTTCTTTAGCTTGAGGGGGGAAGTTTGTGTATAAAGTAATTGCGAAGAGGCTTTTAAATGCAATTCCGCTTTTATTTGTTATTTCTATTATTTCTTTTCTATTAATAAAGCTAGCGCCGGGGGATCCCGTTCGAAACTTTGTAACGCCAAACATGAGTCCAATTGATGTGGAGCGTATTCGCAAAAGTTTAGGACTAGATCAACCAATTTACGTGCAGTATTTTTTATGGTTAAAAAACATTTTAACAGGAAACTTTGGTTACTCACTTCAAAATCATCGTCCTGTTTTGGAACTTATCACAGAAAGATTACCTGCAACAATTGGGTTAATGGGATCATCTTTACTCGTCTCATTCGTAATCGCAATACCACTTGGACTATTTACAGGTGTGAAAAAGAATTCATTCTTTGACCGCATTGTAAACTTTATTTCATACGTTGGTATTTCTATGCCGGTTTTCTGGTTTGCACTACTATTAGTCTACTTATTCTCTTTAAAATTGAACCTACTTCCGAGTATGGGTATGCGCACCGTAGGTAAAGATTCTGTCTGGGATATTGTGCAACACGGCATTTTACCTTGCATGGTGCTAGCGTTCCAAAACGTATCTGTTTATATGAGATATATTCGTTCAAGTACGATTCAGCAATTAGAAGAAGAATATGTACAAATTCAATATGCATACGGCGCTTCGAAGAAAACAGTGTTATTTAATCACGTACTTCGAAATGTATTAATACCAATCATTACAATTTTCGGATTATCGATTCCAAGTTTAGTAGGCGGAGCATTTATTACGGAAACAGTATTCTCATGGCCAGGACTTGGTTCACTTGGGGTAAATGCTATTTTTAGATTTGATTATCCGATTATCATGGCAATTACATTACTATCATCATTCATGTTAATTCTCGGTAACTTAATTGCTGATATTTTATATGGCGTAGTAGATCCGCGCATTCGAATGAGGGGGTGATTTGGAATGAATAATAGGAGATTTCAAACGATAAAACATAGCTTTACGAAAAATAAGTTTGTTGCAATGGGAGTTATTATACTTGCGGTTTTAACGGTCGCATCAATTTTCGCATTCATATCGCCATACGATCCTAGCAAAATGTCGATTCCAGATCGCTTACAAGAACCAAGTATGAGTCATCCTTTCGGAACGGATGATTACGGAAGGGATTACTTAACGAGAGCGTTATATGGCGGACGAGTTTCACTTGCGGTCGGTTTCCTTGCGATGGTTGTTTCTATTACAATCGGTACTGCAGTTGGAACAATTAGCGGATATTTTGGCGGAAAGTTAGACAACTTTTTAATGAGGGTTGTTGAAGTACTGATGTCAATTCCATCATTCTTTTTAATGCTACTATTAAATGCGTATTTAAAACCAGGAATTACGACGTTAGTTCTTATTATCGGATTACTAACATGGATGGACACCGCCCGTATTGTAAGGGCAGAAACGTTATCTGTAAAAGAGCGTGAGTACGTTTTATACGCAAAAGTATCAGGGCAAAAATCACTTATGATTATTGTAAGACATATCATTCCGAACATTTTATCAACCATTATTATCGCTGCGACATTAACGATTGCGACATCGATTTTAATGGAATCATCACTTAGTTTCTTAGGTTTAGGTATTAGAGAACCAGATTCTTCTTGGGGCAGCATGCTAAACAATGCGCAAGGATATATTGGTGAAGCTTGGTATTTAACGCTCTTCCCAGGATTCCTTATCCTTTTAACGGTACTTAGTTTTAACGTAATTGGTGAAGCGTTGAAGAAAGCTTTCGCACCAAAAGGAGCCGGACATGAAAACTAAAGTGTTAAGTGAAAGGAGTGAGCAGCGTGTCTGAAAAACTATTAGAAGTGAAAAATTTAAAGACTTCTTTTTTCATAGAAAGTGGCGAAGTTGAAGCGGTTCGCGGCGTTACATTTCGCTTAAATAAAGGAGAAGTAGTCGGTATCGTTGGGGAATCTGGAAGCGGAAAGAGTGTAATGGCGAAGTCCGTTATGTCTCTCGTTACGTCACCAGGAAAAGTGAAAGAAGGGGAAATCCTTTTTCATAATGAAAACATACTTTCTAAATCTGAAAAAGAATTACGTTCTATTAGAGGAAATCAAATTTCACTTATCTCTCAAGACCCAATGTCAGCGCTAAATCCAGTCGTGAAAATTGGGAAACAAATGACGGAAGTAATTATACGTCATCAAAAAGTGAAAAAGAAAGAAGCAGAGCAGATCGCGATCAACTTGTTAAAACAAGTCGGCCTTTCGTCGCCAGAAGAAAGGGTAAAACAATATCCGCATGAACTAAGCGGCGGTATGAAGCAGCGGGTTATGATCGCAATGGCTATGTCGTGTAACCCGGACCTTCTCATTGCGGACGAACCGACGACTGCACTTGATGTAACGATACAAGCACAAATACTAGATTTAATGAAAAACTTAAAGAACGAAAAAAATATGGCGTTACTTCTGATTACGCATGACTTAGGAATTGTCGCGCAAAACTGTACGCGCGTTATCGTTATGTACGGCGGGCTTATTATGGAAGAAGGACCTGTACTTGATATTTTCCAATCGCCGAATCATCCATATACGAAAGGGCTATTAAACTCTTTGCCAAAAATATCGAACGGCGTAAAAGAAAGACTCGCTCCTATTCAAGGTGTAACGCCAAACTTATTAAACCCGCCACAAGGTTGCCCATTCGCAGAGCGTTGCCCGCATGCGATGGACATTTGTGAAAAAGAACGTCCGCCATATTTTGAAATCGGAAACGAAAGACGTTCTATGTGCTGGTTAAATGATAGGGCGGTAGGTGATTTCCATGCATGAAGAAAACTTAATTGAAGTTCGGAACTTAAAAAAGTATTTTCCTATTAAAAAAGGACTATTCGGCAGAAAAACAGAGCAATTAAAAGCAGTTGATGACTTAAGCTTCACTATTAAAAAGGGTGAAACATTCGGATTAGTAGGAGAATCCGGATGCGGAAAATCAACGACAGGAAGAAGTATCATTCGTTTACACGACGTCACTTCAGGTAACGTTTTATTCGACGGAAAAGATATCGCAAGTTTAAAGGAAAGTGAACTAAAAGAATATCGAAAAAGAATGCAAATCATTTTCCAAGATCCATACGCATCATTAAACCCGGCAATGAACGTATTCCAAATTATTAGCGAACCGATGAACATTCACGGTTCCTACGAAAAAGAAGAACAAAAAGAAATCATTTTAGACCTTCTGAAAAAGGTAGGCTTAAAAGAAGAACACTTATATCGCTACCCGCACGAATTTAGCGGAGGCCAGCGCCAGCGCATTAGCATCGCGCGTGCACTATCTGTAAAACCAGACTTTATCCTATGTGACGAACCAATCTCAGCACTAGATGTCTCAGTCCAAGCACAAGTCGTAAACATGCTGCAAGACATCCAAGAAGAAACAGGCGTCACATATTTATTCATCGCGCATGACCTATCCATGGTAAGACACATATCAGACCGAATCGGAGTCATGTACTTAGGAAACATAGTAGAAATTGCTGACAGCGAAGATCTATACACAAAACCGGCACATCCATACACACAAGCACTACTCTCATCTATGCCAGAACCAGATCCAACAAACACAGGCAAAGAACGGATCATCCTAGAGGGAGAAGTACCAAGCCCACTAAACTCACCATCCGGCTGCAAATTCAGAACGCGCTGCAAATTCGCCACTGAAAAATGCGCACAGGAAGTACCGAAGATGGTGGAGATTGCGAAAGGGCATCAGGTGGCTTGTCATTTGTTTTAGATTTGAGGAAAAGTATTGGGGGGACCTGGTGCTTTTTTTCTTTGTAGGTGAACGTGATGTGGGATTGGTTGTAGATTAATGTAGAAATTTAATGTTTTCGAAAAAAAGAATTGACTTCTATATTAGTTGTAACTAAAATAGTTACATAAAGATGTAATCAATTTAGTTACAACTGATATCTGCTAAAAATATGATTTATATATTTAATTAAGGATGGTGGTCCATACGTTGCCACCCGGTGTAGAAAGTTACTAACACATTCAAATCAATGCATATTCTAAGCTTTAGTATTTTCTGTTACGGGGCAATAAGGTGCAACGTTATCTTTTGTTAAAAACCTTGGTGGATCTTTCTTTGGAAATATTAGTTTTGGGGAAATATAGTAAGGTATCTAAAAAAGAACAAGGTATAAAAAGATGTACTTATATAAACCAAAAATTTAGTTGAGCTGGATAATAAAAAAAAGGTAGGAGATTTAAATGGAGACGAAACAAGATAACCTTATTTACGTATGGGATGCATATTGTGGATGGTGCTATGGTTTTTCAGAAAGTATTAAAGGATTTTACAAAAACCACACTGAAGTGCCATTAACGGTTTTATGTGGAGGGTTATTTTTAGATAATTTACCAATGAAAAACTTCTCATATATAGAAGAAGGAAATAAAAGAATTAATCAACTTACAGGTGCTGAATTTGGTCCTTCATATCAAAAATTGGTGGAGGAAGGGACTTTTAAAATGAATTCGAAAGATGCTGCAATTGGCTTTTCAGCTTTACGCTCATTAGCGCCAGACCGTTTATTAGAATTCACTTCGGCTATGCAAAAAGCGTTTTATTATGAGGGCCAAAGTCTGAGTGATCCTGAAACATATCGCAAAATTGCAATCGAGCATGGTTTGGACCCTGAACAAGTATTAGAACGTTTAAACGCTCAAGAAACAATAATAGATGTCCAAAATGATTTCAATAAAGTTCGACAGCTTGGTGTTAATAGCTATCCTTCCTTACTTTTACAAAAGGATAATCAAATTATTCCTATTGGTGGTGGCGTAATGACGCCGGATAAAATTGAAGCGCGTTTTAAAAATTTATATTAAGAAAATTTAGGATATAGTAGCAAACATGTTATCTTAGGCCACCTGACATTCATCTCCGGAATATTCGCCAGTACTATTACACTTTCAGATGAATGGGAGTGGGAGATTTTATCGGAACAAGATAAAAATATGATAATTAGTTAATAACTTTAACAAAAGGAGAATAACATACTATGTTTAAAACAATCGATACAAATCAACAAGATGTGAAATTAACGGTGTTTAGTTCGGACGAAAAAAGCTTTATGGTCACAGCAACATTAGTTGAGAAAGCAGGACATGCATTTTTAATAAACTCAAAATTTACTCAATCTGATTCGAAAGAAATTTTTGAGTATCTGAAAAAAAACGACTTATCTTTAGATAAAATCTTTATTATTCATGGGGATCCAGACTACTACTTTGGATTAGAGAGCATTAAAGCCGTTTACCCAGAAGCTATAGCGTATGCTACAGAGTCTACTGTTGAACATATTGTTCATTCTGTCTTAGGGAAATTAAAAGTTTGGAAAGACGCCCTTGGAGAAAATGCACCAAGTAACGTGGTATTACCTCAAGTGTTTAAAGAAAACACAATTGATTTTCAGGGGTTAACATTTGAACTAGTAGGCTTAGATCATTACAGAACTAGCTTATTTAATAAAGAGCTGAAAGTATTAATTGGTGGTATTGATGTATTTAACGAAATACATGTATTCTTAGCGGATACTAGCTCAAAAGCGGCGATGGAGGCGTGGATTGAGAACTTGAAAGTGTTACAAGCATTACATGCTGACATAATTGTACCTAGCCATGGATCAATCGAAAAATCCCTAAATAATCAAGCACTTACTGCGACAATGGATTATTTAAGAACTGCGATTCAAGCTTCTGAGGAAAGTGGAACTTCAAAAGATTTTGTGGCAAAACTTGAAGCAGCATATCCAGACTATGCAAATAAAGGTGTATTAGAATTAAGTGCAAAAGTTGTAACAAAAGAAATGCCTTGGGGTTAATGATATGAATAAATATCAAAAACTATTACATGAAACGTATGTGTTAACTGGCGAAGGGAAATTGGATGCGTTCAAAACGTATTTAAGTGAAAATGTATCTTGGACAGAAGCTGCTGGGTTTCCATATGCAGGTACTTATATAGGTCCAGATGAAGTAGTGAAAAACGTACATGAACGTCTTGGCACGGAATGGGATGACTATAGCGCTAAAGATGAAATTTATACTTTTAATAACAATACTGTTATTGTGTATGGAAAATATAGTGGAACATATAAAGCTACAGGGAAGTCATTTGTAGCAGATTTTTGTCATCTTTATAAGTTTGATGAGAACGATAAGGTTAAGAAGTTTATACAAATTGTGGACAGTGCAACTGTTAATGAGGTATTAAGTTAGAGTTAATCGTTTCTAATATGCCTTGTATAGGGGAGGATAAATGAAATTCCTAACATTACCCCTGACATTACATTTTTGGGAAGGTTTCTCCTTCTTCAAACTTTTTATAGAAGAAAACTTATTTAAGTAGAAGAGGTAGGTATATATGAAATTAGAGAAAAGTTTAATCATAACAATTATTTCTGTATTTATTTTAGGAGTAGTTTCGACTTTGGTATATCAAGCTTCCACCGGTAATAACAAAGGGAACTCAATAAAGAGCGAGAATGTTGCTTCTGTATCAAAAGAAGTGAAAGAAAATGAAAAGAATAAAAAGATGGTAGTTGATTTCTATAATGAAGTTTTTAACAAACATAATATCGATATTATCCCTAAATATGTTAGCGAAGATTATAAGCAACATAATCCTTTTGTTGCTGATGGACGAAAAGCCTTCATGGATTTCTTTAAGGAGGATTTTGTTAAAAATCCTAATTCCTCTGCAGAGATTAAACGTGTAGTAGCTGAAGGGGATACAGTTGCTCTTCATGTACATTCTCGTACTAATTCTCAAGATAAGGGAGTTGCTATAGTGGATATATTTCGTATCAAGGATGGAAAGATTGTCGAACACTGGGATGTAATTCAAGAGATTTCAAGTGAAGCAGCTAATGATAATACGATGTTTTAGATAGAAGATATATTTAATAATTGTTTAATTGATAGTGCTGTATAGAATTTAGAAATCTAGATAAGTAAAGGAGATGTCCTAGTACCATGCCTGGGATATCTCCTTTTTGTTTTAACGAGATTTAATTTATTGTTACTTGTATTTTTTTATGTACTACTATTCGATTACACATCATTTCAGGCGGTTTTCTTTTATCTCGCATTAACGGGCAGTAAGATCCCCACCTCTTTTAATTCTTCAATTAATAAAAAGTTTGCTTTCAAATTAGAAAGGGTTAGTCCCTCACACCCAAAAACAAAGGGGAACTCAATTATTCAAATTCATATAAAGTTTCAATCTTGTCTAAGCATCCATTAGGATGTACAATTGATCATCTATTTTTCTTTACATAATCTCCAGATGCAGTCCATATCAACTATAGATTCTTGTCTTATGCTAAATGTAATCAAAAAGCAAGTAGATAAAGATAATGACTAAAACATTAACTCTAGATACTTTTTTGATGAATATTACAAATAAACAGGAGGTAATGAAAAATGATTAAAACATTATTAGCAGGAGCACTTTTAAGTACAGGATTGGTAGCGGGAGGTGCAGATGATGCGAAAATGGACAATTTAAAGTCAAATGAAGATAGTTCAAATCAA
Organism: Bacillus cereus group sp. BfR-BA-01524; assembly: GCF_022662595.1. NCBI lineage: Bacteria > Bacillati > Bacillota > Bacilli > Caryophanales > Bacillaceae > Bacillus > Bacillus cereus group sp. BfR-BA-01524. Next base: position 10,200 of record NZ_JAKUDW010000143.1, read on the forward strand.
GTAATTACACAGAGTGTAGATGGAACAACGTCTTTCTCACAAAACTTTGATTTACCTAAAGATGCAGTGCCAGCAACTCCTAAAGGAAACGCAAAAACAGTTGAAAGAACAGA
>NZ_JAKUDW010000144.1:0-10142 GCF_022662595.1 Bacillus cereus group sp. BfR-BA-01524
GATAGATATATTAAGAAAATCGTTAATATAATTTCACGTACCTGTTAATTTGATAAAAAATGAGCCTCCAGTATATGGTGTATAATAATAAGTACCATTTTTTAATAGGAGAAAACGAATGAACGAACAATATTACGATGCAGTTTTACATATAAAAACAGTCGGTGAGCAAAAAGGATTTAACAAGTCTATGCATTATCACCGTTATGAACCGACGCCATATAGCGGATTAGATGAGTTACTGAATCAATATGAAATACGAAGTAGCGACCGAATTGTAGACTTTGGGTGCGGAAAAGGGCGATTAAACTTTTATATGCACCATAAGTGTGGTGCATCAGCAGTTGGAATTGAAATGAATGAAGAGTTTTATAAAGAAGCAATGGATAATCGAGATCGTTATGCACGAAAGGCACGAAACAGTAAGGGGAAAATTCAATTCCAATGTTGTTTAGCGCAGGAATATGAGATTGATCCGCATGATAATAGGTTTTACTTCTTTAATCCGTTTTCTGTACAAGTGTTTATGAATGTAGTAAATAACATTTTACTTTCGGTAGAAGAATTGGAGAGAGAAGTGGATATTATTTTATATTATCCTTCTGAGGACTATATTTTCTTCTTAGAAAATCAGACTACGTTTGAGCTGAAGAAAGAAGTTAGATTGCCAGGTGCTTATGAGAAGAATGGGAATGAGAGGTTTTTAGTGTATAGATTGGAGTGTTAATGTATGGGTGCTTGGGGAGTAGCAATATTATCAGACGATATTGCTGAAGATATTAAGTTACTGTATAAGGATTTGTTAGCAAATGAATATTCAAATGAGGAAGCAAGTAGGATTGTAATTGAGGAATACAAGAATGAATTAGATGATGAAGAAACTATTGTTTTTTGGTTAGTATTTGCGTCCATACAATGGAAGTTAGGGAGACTTCAAGAGAATGTTAAGCAGGAGGCATTGCAAATAATAGAGAGTGGTGCAGATTTACCTCGCTGGGAAGAAGAACCTAAATTACAGAAGAAACGTGAAGTAGTTTTAAATAAACTAAGAGAACAGTTACATTCTCCGCAGCCAGAAGCTAAAAAAGTGCCGAAGAGATTTATAGCTAATACTTCTTTAAAAGCAGGTGATGCTGTTAGTTATGAATTAGCATCAGGGAGTTATATTATTCTTAAAGTCATTGAGATTATTGAGGAATGGCACGGAGATCGGTATCCTCTATTTGAAATATGTGACTGGGAAGGCAAAGAAGTTCCTTCAAAGGAACAAATTAACCAATTCGGTTTAAAGAAAAGGATTTATGAAGATGGAAAGCAAGAAATGATGAAACTTGCTATTTATCCTTCAGGAAAAAGAGATCATCCAACTAAGAGAATGCAAGTAGTAGCAGAAAATGTAAAAGTAGTATTGAATGTAGGAACACATTATACAGTAATGAGTTGGAAGGAACTTGATAACTATTTACATGAAATATAATAAAAAAGACGCGCTACCTATTGGTAGCGCGTCTTTTTTATTAGTTACGGATTAAGTAATCAAATGCACCTAAAGCTGCGTTTGCACCTGAACCCATAGAGATGATGATTTGTTTGTACGGATTATTTGTACAGTCACCTGCAGCAAACACTCCTGGTACGTTTGTAGCGCCGTGCTTGTCTGTTACGATTTCACCGCGAGCGCGTTCAACTGTTTCGCCTAACCAGTCTGTGTTTGGCACAAGACCGATTTGTACGAATACACCTTGTAATTCAACGTGATGAACTTCTTCAGTTTCACGATCGATGTAAGAAATACCGTTTACTTTATCAGTACCAGTGATTTCTTTCGTTTGAACGTTTTTCAGAACAGTTACGTTTGGTAAGCTGTTAAGACGCTCTTGTAATACAGCATCAGCTTTTAATTCTGGCATGAATTCAAGAACAGTTACGTGCTTAACGATACCTGCTAAGTCGATAGCTGCTTCAATACCAGAGTTACCTCCGCCGATAACTGCTACGTCTTTTCCAGTGAATAATGGACCGTCACAGTGTGGGCAGTATGCTACACCTTTATTTTTGAACTCAGCTTCACCTGGTACGCCAACATTACGCCAGCGAGCACCTGTAGAAACGATTACGCTCTTACTTTTCAGAATAGCGCCGTTTTCAAGTTCCACTTCAATAAGTTCTTTTTTCTCCAAACGTTTCGCACGTTGTAGATTCATTACATCGATGTCGTATTCTTTTACGTGCTCTTCAAGGCTTGCTACTAGCTTAGGACCTTCAGTGCGTTTTACGCTGATGAAGTTCTCAATACCCATAGTATCCATTACTTGACCACCGAAGCGCTCAGCAACGATACCAGTGCGGATGCCTTTACGTGCTGCATAAATTGCTGCACTTGCACCAGCAGGGCCGCCACCAACAACAAGAACATCGTATGGATCTTTATCAGAAAGCTCTGATGCATCTGGACCGTTACCCATTTTAGCTAAAATTTCTTCAAGTGTCATACGACCGCTTCCGAAAGATTCGCCGTTTAGGTAAACAGTTGGTACTGCCATGATGTCTTTGCTTTCTACTTCCTCTTTGAATGCAGCGCCATCAATCATAGTATGTGTAATACTAGAGTTAAGAACGCTCATTACGTTAAGAGCTTGTACAACATCAGGACAGTTATGACAACTTAGGCTGATATAAGATTCAAAATGATATTCGCCTTGAATGTTTTTAATTTGATCGATTAATTTTTGTTCAATTTTTGGAGCGCGTCCACTTACTTGTAGTAAAGCTAACACTAATGATGTAAATTCGTGTCCTAATGGAATACCAGCGAATACGACACCAGTGTCTTCACCAGGGCGGTTTACGCTAAAGCTTGGTGTTCTCTCTAATTCAACTTTTTCTACTGTAATCTTAGATGACATAGTAGCTAATTCGTCTACTAGAGCTAACATATCTTTAGATACGTTATCGTCTCCTGCGCTTACTTTAAGTAAAATATCGTTCTCCATTAACTGAAGGTATTGGGATAGTTGTGTTTTTATATCTGCATCTAGTATCATTTTGATCGAACTCCTTAGATTTTGCCTACAAGGTCAAGGCTTGGTTTAAGTGTTGCAGAACCCTCTTGCCATTTAGCTGGGCAAACTTCACCTGGGTTGTTACGTACGTATTGAGCAGCTTTAATTTTGTTAACAAGAATGCTTGCGTCACGGCCGATACCATCAGCATTGATTTCCATAGATTGGATAACGCCGTCTGGATCGATGATGAATGTACCACGAGCAGCAAGACCTTCTTCTTCCATTAAAACGTTGAAGTTTGTAGTGATTGTGCGAGTTGGGTCACCAATCATGATGTACTCGATTTTGCCGATAGTTTCTGAGCTATCATGCCATGCTTTGTGAGTGAAGTGAGTGTCTGTAGATACAGAGTATACTTCAACGCCTAAGTCTTTTAGAGTTGCATATTGGTTTTGTAAGTCTTCGAGTTCAGTTGGGCAAACGAATGTGAAGTCAGCTGGGTAGAAACAAACTACACTCCATTTTCCTTTTAAACTTTCGTCAGTAACTTGGATAAATTCTCCATTATGGTAAGCATTAGCTTTAAACGGTTTTACTTCTGTGCCGATTAATAACATGTTAAAATTCCTCCTAAATGTTGGTTTGAGCATCAAAAAATAGTGTGCTCATAAAATATATTTTTTAATTAACTATAATAATTCTAATTCGATATTAATTATCATATAGAAGTGGTTATTTTGTCAAGAGAATAAACCAACTTTATACCAATTTAATTAATATTTATTCTCAATTAAGGATATCAGGGAATGGAAAGGTAATTTTAAGTCTATAAATTTTAGATGAGTGTTTGAAAAGTTTAGTGTGTAAGTTTAATTTCTTAGGAAGGAAATATTTCTTAGAAGTTGTAGTTTTGAAAAGGAACTGCTTACTTCTATTTTACAAAGAATTTTGTGATAAATAAAATAAAATGAATCGGAAATTTTTTGAACAATTTTTGTCATCTCAAATATATAATTAGGAAGTATATTACGATGATAGTTAGAAACATTGACTCAAAGTGCTAACAAGATATAATAAAACCTAGATATACCTTTCAAAAAGAAGAATACATATTTATAGGATGAAAAAATTCAACCTATTATTTTTTATAGCTTTTAGAAAACGCTTACAATTAGTGTGGAGGGGAAACCATGTCTAAGTTCACGAAGTATTTTTTAATGGAAGCTAAAGATGTGATTGCATATGTGAAAGAGAAATTATCTAAGTTTGAACATGCAAAGGTGTTACAGTGTGAAGAAATAGGTGATGGCAATTTAAATTATGTGTTCCGCGTTTGGGATGAAAAAGAGAACATGTCTGTCATCGTAAAGCAAGCTGGGGATACAGCTCGCATTTCAGATGAGTTTAAGTTGTCGACGAATCGTATTCGTATAGAATCAGATGTTTTGCAGTTAGAGGATGAGTTAGCACCTGGACTTGTTCCTAAGGTGTATTTATTTGATAGTGTGATGAATTGTTGTGTAATGGAAGATTTATCGGATTACACAATATTACGTACAGCACTTATAAATCATCAAATATTTCCGAGGCTTGCGGATGAGTTAACTACTTTTATGGTAAATACACTTTTATTAACATCGGATGTTGTAATGAATCATAAAGAGAAGAAGGAACTTGTGAAGAATTATATAAATCCTGAATTATGTGAGATTACAGAGGACCTCGTATATTCAGAACCATTTACCAATCATAATAAGCGTAATGAGTTATTTCCGTTAAATGAGGGATGGATTAGGGAACATATTTATAGTGATAAAGAGCTTCGTATGGAAGTAGCGAAACGTAAATTTTCTTTTATGACGAATGCACAGGCATTACTTCATGGTGATTTACATACTGGTTCTGTTTTTGTAAGAGATGATTCTACAAAGGTTATTGATCCTGAGTTTGCTTTTTATGGACCTATGGGATATGACGTTGGGAATGTAATGGCGAATTTAATGTTTGCTTGGGTGAATGCGGATGCAACGATGCCACCTGGAGCTGAGAAAGATACGTATATGGATTGGTTACAAGCTACGATGGTAGAGGTAATTGATTTATTTAAGAAGAAGTTTTTAGATGCTTGGGATATTCATGTGACCGAGATTATGGCGAAGGAAGAAGGCTTTAGCGAAGTCTATTTGCAATCTGTATTAGAGGATACGGCTGCAGTGACAGGTCTGGAATTAATTCGCCGTATTGTTGGATTAGCGAAAGTAAAAGATATTACTTGTATTGAGAATGAGGAAGCACGTGCTAGAGCGGAGCGAATTTGTCTTCAAGTAGCGAAGAGTTTTATTTTACGAGCGAATCAATATAGAACGGGCACAAGTTTTGTAGAAACGTTAAAAGAACAGTCAATGCACTACGCGAAGTAAGGGGAGAATATGATGGAAGAGCAATTAGTACCAATTCAGTGGAAAGATGATGCTCTAGTTTTGTTAGATCAAACGTTATTACCAAATGAAATTGTCTATGAATCTTTTAAAACAGCTGAAAGTGTGTGGGATGCGATTCAAGTAATGAAAGTACGAGGTGCACCAGCGATTGGTGTTTCAGTAGCTTATGGTGTGTATTTAGGGATAAAGGAATTTGCTGAAAGTACGGAAGAAGGATTTATGGATGAAGTAAGAAAGGTATGTACATACTTGGCGACATCAAGACCGACTGCAGTAAATTTATTTTGGGCGCTTGAAAGAATGGAAAGTGTAGCGACAGATAATGCTCACTTATCAATCTCACAGTTGAAAAATAGATTATTAGAAGAGGCAAAAGAAATTCATAGAGAAGATGAAGAAATTAACCGTCAAATCGGAGTGCATGCATTAACATTATTCCATGATGAAATGGGAGTATTAACGCATTGTAATGCAGGTGCTTTAGCGACGACTAAGTATGGTACTGCGACGGCTCCAATGTATTTAGCGAAAGAAAAAGGATGGAATTTAAAAATTTATTCGGATGAAACGCGTCCTAGATTACAAGGTTCAACGTTAACAGCATTAGAACTGCAGCGAGCGGGTATTGACGTTACTGTTATTACGGATAATATGGCAGCTATGGTCATGTCACAAGGGAAGATTGATGCAGTAATCGTTGGATGCGACCGTGTGGCAGCAAATGGTGATGTAGCAAATAAAATTGGCACATTAGGCGTATCTATTTTAGCTAAATACTACAACATTCCGTTTTATGTAGCAGCGCCAACACCGACAATTGATTTAAAGACATCGACAGGAAAAGAAATTCCGATTGAAGAAAGAGATGCTTCTGAAGTGATTAATCGTTTCGGACAATATTCAGCTCCGAAAGAAAGTAAAGTATATAATCCAGCATTTGATGTTACTCCACATGAAAATGTAACAGCGATTATTACAGAAAAAGGGATTGTAAAGGCACCGTTTACGGAGAATTTAAAAAAGCTATTTCAATAAATAGATAAATATAAAAGTCAGTCATCATAAGCTTCATACTTAGGGGGATGTATATGTTATTACAAAAAGAAAGAGAAGAAATTGTAGCGTATGGAAAGAAAATGATTTCTAGTGGTTTAACAAAGGGGACGGGCGGTAATATTAGTATCTTTAATCGTGAACAAGGTCTTGTTGCGATTAGCCCAAGTGGTTTAGAATATTATGAAACAAATCCTGAAGATGTAGTTATATTAAACTTAGATGGTGAAGTAGTAGAAGGAGAGAGAAAACCATCAAGTGAATTAGATATGCACCTTATTTACTATAGGAAGCGTGAAGATATAAATGCGCTTGTGCATACACATTCTCCTTACGCGAAGACGATTGCATCATTAGGATGGGAGCTTCCTGCTGTGTCATATTTAATTGCTTTTGCAGGCCCGAATGTCCGTTGTGCGCCGTATGAAACATTTGGTACGAAGCAATTAGCGGATGCTGCTTTTGAAGGCATGATTGATCGTCGTGCTGTGCTACTTGCAAATCATGGTTTAATTGCTGGTGCAAATAATATAAAAATGGCGTTTACTGTTGCAGAAGAGATTGAGTTTTGTGCTCAAATTTATTATCAAACGAAAAGCGTCGGAGAACCGAAGCTTTTGCCAGAAGATGAGATGGAGAATTTGGCGAAGAAGTTTGAAGGGTATGGGCAGCAGTAGAATGAAACAAAAACACCCTCAAGAAAAGATCTTGAGGGTGTTTGTTACGCTTTTTTTAGTAACAAATACATAAAGTAAGGAGCCCCAATTAAAGCAACGACAATACCTGCTGGGATGCCATTAGGATCAACGATATTTCGTCCAATTGTATCTGCTAATAATAATAGCCATCCGCCGATTAAAAGGGCGATAGGCATGAAGATTTGATGTCTTGGACCTACTAAAGATTTCGCGATATGAGGAGCCATTAATCCGATAAAGCTAATTCCTCCTGTTACGGAAACAGCTGCAGCTGCAAGTGCAACGGCTGCAACTAATAAGTATCTGCGTTCTTTTTCAATTTCAATTCCAACGCCGATTGCGACTGGTTCGTTTAATGCTAAAATGTTTAATCGATTTGCTTTATAGAAAATAAACGGAATTAATACGATTAACCATGGGAGCATTGCTAAAACAAAAATCCAGTCATCTCCCCAAATATTTCCGGCAATCCATTTTGAAATAAAGTCTACTTTCATACGATCTGCGGATGAAATAAGGACAATCATCGTTCCAGATAGTGCAAATGCAAAACCGATACCGGTTAATGTTAATCGGATTGGCTGAAGTCCAGTTGATTTACTATATGAAAATACGTAAATTAGAACAGCTGTCAGAAATGCTCCGATAAATCCAACTACAGGTAGTAAGTAAAGAAATGAACCTACGTCTATTGGAAAGTATAAAAAGAAAATAGCAACAGCAACACCGGCCCCAGAGTTGATACCAAGAATACCAGGTTCAGCTAAATCATTTCGGGTAATTCCTTGCAGAATAGCCCCTGATAAAGCGAGAGCCATACCAGCTAATAATGTAATGACAATTCTAGGTAGTCTTAAAGAGTATAAAACGAACTCCTCTTTAAAAGTCCCTTGCCCCATTAATGTTGGGAGTAGTCGATCATAAGATAAAGATGCTGAACCAAGTCCCATTCCAACTACAATGGTTGTGATGATTACTATAAGTAAAACGAGTATAATGAGACGCTGTTTTCTTAAAATAGATTGCATCATGAGAATGTTTTTCCTCCTTTACGTACAATGAATAGGAAGAATGGTAACCCTACAATCGCGACAATTGCCGCAACGGGTGTTTCGTACGGAGCGTTAATAGTACGTCCGATTGTATCTGCAAGTAGCATAAAGGAAGCTCCAGCAATTGCTGACATCGGTATAACAAATCGGTAATCTGGACCGACAATTGGGCGTACCATGTGAGGTACCATTAAACCGATAAATGCCATATTTCCAACAAGCGCTACAGATGCACCTGCAAGTAAGATAATAATGATAAATAAAATAGTTTTAATAACAATAATTTTTTGACCTAGTCCAATAGCCACTTCTTCACTGAAACTAAGAACTGTCAATTTTTTTGCTAGTAAGATAGCGATAAAGATACTAATTGAAATGACTGGAATAATAATTTTTAATTGGCTCCAAGTTGTTCCAATTACGCCCCCAGCAGTCCAAAGTGATACATCTTGTGAAATTTTAAAGTAAATGCCAATTCCTTCTGAAATTGCGAGTAGAAATGCTGAAACTGCAGCGCCCGCTAATACAATTCGAAGAGGAGAAAGGCCGCCTTTTTTCACCATACCAATTCCAAATACCATAATTGCGCCAATTGCAGCACCGATAAAGCAAGCTAACGTTAAGTAAAGATAGCTGATGGAAGGGTTGAAAGCAAGTGTTAGTGCAAGCGCAGCATTTGCTCCACCAGAAAGCCCTAACAATCCAGGATCCGCAAGTGGATTTCGTGTTAATCCTTGCATAATTGCTCCGGAAACGGCTAATCCAGCTCCTACAAAAATAGCAGCAACTTCACGTGGTAAACGTATTTCTCGAATAATAGATATTTTGTCTCCTTTAGCGGAGGAAGTGAGTGCTAACCATACATCTTTTATCGAAGTATCTGCAGCACCTAATACCATTGCAACCATAAAAATAAGAAAGAATGCAATTAAGCTTAAAATTAGTTTGTATGTAAAAGCTATAGAACGTGGATTGTCATGATCTTTTGTCATTCGTTTCACATCTTTTCTGTTCATAGAATAAAGGAAGAGGAATTCTTAAATTAAGAATTCCTCATGTTTGTATTATTTACCAAGAAAGCTCTTCTTGAAGAAGTCTAGTTGGAAATCTAATGTAAGTGGGTCATTGAAATAGAATTCCATCATGTTTGCTTCATATACACGATTATTTTTTACTGCTGGGATGTTTTTATATGATTCTGTCTCTTGGAATGAGTTATCAGTATCTTTATTTTTACTTACGATTAAGTAATCACCAGCAAATTCAGGTAATACCTCAGTAGATAATGCGTAGTAACCTTCTTTTAATGCTTTTTCTTTTACTTTTTCAGGCATTTTTAATTTCATTTCTTGGTACAGAATTTCTGTTCCGCGGCCCCAGTTTTCGCCGTATACATAAAGCTGTTTGTTGAAGTTTTCTACAACAGAAACTGTTGCATCTTCACCGATTTTTGCTTTAATTTCTTTACCAGCTTCTTGTGCACGTTTCTTGAAGTCATCAACCCAAGTTTTTGCTTCTTTTTCTTTGTTTAATAACTTACCAATTTCTAAATGCTGTGTTAAGTAATCAACTTTTCCGTAAGTGTATGTTACAGTAGGAGCAATTTTCTTTAACTTATCGACATTTTTAACATTTGATAAACCAATGATTAAATCTGGATTTAGTTCAGCGATTTTTTCAACATTTTCATCTGATACTTCAGCAACATCTTTAAGTTTACTATCAAAACGTGGGTTTTGTTTAGACCATGAATCTACCCCAACAAGATTTACACCTAATGACATTACGTTACCAGCGAATGATGATAATACAACAACGCGTTTTGGATTTGCAGGAACTTCTACTTTACCATTTTCAGATTGGTATGTAATTGTTTCTGATTTACTATCTTTT
>NZ_JAKUDW010000145.1:0-10091 GCF_022662595.1 Bacillus cereus group sp. BfR-BA-01524
AACTCAAACCCAGTGATAATATTTCCTGTGGCTCGAACTTTAGTATACTTGAGGAATTCTCCTCCTTCGATTGGAAACTATCCCAAGCTTTACTAATAGGGTAGCCAAGAAATATAAATAGAATTACAAATAGTATAACTAACTCAAATAGCACAATATCATACCCCTTTTATAATAATTGTTTACACAAAGTATAAAAAAACACTCTATATTTTACCATTTATTAACGTTTGTATATATAATTTCACAAAAGATTGCACTCTCTAAATTCACAAAAAAAACGCCTAAAAGCTGAAACATTCAACTTTTTAGGCGATCTCTTCTATTTATTCTTAAACTTCTCAGTCGCTGCCCTCATCTTCACATTTAAATCGTGATCAATCGAGTCGCGAATATCTCGCTCTACTACTTCCATTTCTTTTTTGAAATTTTCCAAGTAGATCTTCAGTTCTTCTTCCTTCTCTGGTCTTTGTGAAGGTGGTAATTGTACTACCAACGATAACATCGCCGTTAAATCTTTCATTAAAAACGTTTCAAGTTTATGTTGTTGTTCAAACATGCGTTGCTCTTGGTAGTACGGAAGTGCATTTAATACTGAAATTGTAATATCATCAACCGTTCTTTGTAATGAAGGATTTATTGAGCGTTTATACGCTTGAATTGTATTTAATGCGTCTGGATAACGGTCATAAAAATACAATTTGTAAAATGATAAGTCTGTCGGTTTTACAGTTTGCTGCGTTTCTTGTCTTAAGAAATCTTTCACTTTCATCGCAGCCACATCAATATCTTCATTCGTAAGCTTTTTCGTAGTTTTTGCCATTACATGCACTTTTTTCTGCTTTTCTTTCGGTAACATCGAGAAGACTTGTTCTCTCGTACGTTGACCTGATGCACAAAATAGAGTATTTAATGTATTTTGTTCTTTCTTTCCTTCGGTGCGAATCCAGCGATAAAACAGTGGATGTTGTGTAAATTCTTGTAGAAACGGTATTGATTTGTTTGATATCTTATCTAGAGAATCTTGCGCTCTTTTATATGGCTTCGTCCATGAAAAATACAGTTTCCGCCCGAAGTATACGACTAAAACAACGACAGTAAATGCTATTAAAAGCAATGTACCGAGTAGTAATAGTACTGTTTGAATGAAACTCATTTGTTCACCTCCTCTAATAATCAGTTATTTCCTTGGACGCTGAATGAGTTTCTGCTTCATCTCATCATTAAATGTGTCTAGTTCAATAACGAACTTCTTACTTGACTCAATAATACGTTCTGACGATTTTTCAGATGCTTCAATTGCAGCGAACACATTTTGGAATGATTCACGTAATTTATCCATGCTAATAGCAGGGTTTTCAAGCAATTTCGTCGTTTCTTCTGTATTTTGTTTTAACGCTTGAGAATTACTTAATACCATCGATTCAATTGCTTCATTCGTCGCATTTACGGCATCAATTGTTTTACGTTGATTCGTTAATGCAAGCTGAATAGCAGCTGAAACTGTTACAACGTTTTGCGTCATCGTAATCGCATTACGTATTGCCTCTGTTAATTTTTCGTTATTTTTCTTAATGATGTCTACAGAAGCTATAGATTGTAATAATACACTTTTCGCTTGCTGCATATTACGTGTACGTACAAGTATCTTTTCTAATGCATCGTTAATTAACGGAATATCCCTTTGACGCTCTGGGTTTTGTTTCTCAGCTTCAAGCATGCCAGCAAGCTTTTTCCCTAAGTATACTTGTTTATCAAGAGCATGAATTTTATCGTGCGATTGTTCTTTTAACATTTCAAGACCAACCGTATCCTCTTGTAAGTTATCACGACCAATTAGAAGGGATCTAATAATTTCCTCGATTTGTTTATCTATAGATTGGTATTTATGCACGTATGTTTCAAGTGGATTTTTCTTGAATACTTTAAACATTATTTTCTTCATACCACTTGCTTTAAGTGAATTGGGATCAAGCTCTGATACCACTTTTCGTAATTCTAACAATGTATTTGGAATTTCTTCATTTTTCCCATTCATCATCGCTGTTACAGGGCGTTTTAAAGCTGATAACGTTTGTCCTGCTGCTTGTTGCTCTTTATCCCCTAAATCTCCTAGCTTAGACAATACTTTTGATAAATCTGTATTTTGCTCGCTATTTAACTTTTGTACATAAAGATCCGCTTCTTTATTTAGTTCCTCTAATTCTGCATCTTTTATAACTGTATCAACTACTACTTCTACATTATTATCTTTCACAATGGATACAGGTTCTTTTTTCTCGAGTTCAGTCAACAAAATCGCTCCTTTATTTATATGTGCGAATTTATATGCACTATATTTCATCAATTATATCGTATTTCATATACATTCTGACTGCTTGAAATCGACTTTTTTAGAAATGCCTGTTTATGCAGTCATTCCCTGTTTCTTACTATAAGTATACCTGTAATCAACATAATTTTCCTCAGACTTAAGACCTAGAGAACAACATGCTGAAGGCGGATTCTTCATATATTTCCTAAATAATTTACGTTCTTTCAATCGTGCTACACTCAATCTTTTGACATTCACCTGTTTTCAATGTGATAATTCTATTACACTCACTTCTATTTATTTTTGCGAGCTACAAATGCTCCCTTTTGAAACGCTAATAACACCGTTTCAAACGTATCATCTTCTTCAATCATTTTTATAAACTCATCTAATTCACTCGCATGAGAAGTTGCATTATCAACAACAAGAAAACCTTTTGGTTGTAACATACGTTTTATATGCTCAAACCACCACATGTATTGCGTGCGCTCTGAATCTAGGAAAATAAAATCAAATGAATGATCTAATTGCGAATCTAAAAATGCCCCGGCTTCTTGATTATGAATATCGATTCTTTGTAACAGGTTTGCCTTTTCAAAATTGACAAGTGCCTCTCCAACTCGTTCTGAAGAAAGCTCTACAGTTGTTACATTTCCATTTGTTTCTTCTACCGCATTAGCTAACCACAATGTAGAATAACCATTAGAAGTTCCAATTTCCAAGATATTTTTTGCATTACACCCTTTTACTAAAATTGATAAAAATTGCCCCATCTCACGAGAAACATTCCGTAATTTTTCTTCCCTTGTTTTTTTATTTCGATCATGCTCTTCTCCATATTGTTCAAGTTGCAATAATAATGAATCTACTGTATCCATTCTTTTCATCGCCTTTCCAAGCAATATGATGAAAAAGCTCTTGCTGCCCGTCTACTTTTTATTATATGCGAAACAAAAACCTTTTTCCTGTTATATGACAAAGATTTATAATTTTTTATAGCATATTGTTTCGTTTTTTGGTAAAGTTAATTTCTACGTGCAATTATTCCATTCATATTATTTCATATTAAAATTGCAGTTATTAAATTATATAAACCCCATTTAAATGAATCGGTATTTCAAATTCAATTAAGCGCCCTTTTCGGACGCATTTTCTTTGTTTATATATTTCCAGAAGAAAGGATGCTTACAAATGAACGTGATTAGCTTAGATGCTGCTCGAAAACGAAAGCAGCATAAAAAATTAATGATTACTATACCGATTATTACACGTATTTATGAAGAAGACGGGGAAATTAAATTTGAGGTAGCGGGCGAAAAAGATGTACCTCTTGAAATGTTAGAAAAATAATAAAAAACGCATTTCTGAAGAAATGCGCTTTTTTATATTTTTACATTTAAATGCATAAGTTTTTCAGGATTAACCACCATATAAATATTTGAAATTTTCTCATCCTCAAATGCAAACGAAAGAACATACGTTACTTTATTATTTATTGTAACTATAACTCCTGGTATACCATTTACCATTTTGAAATCAACAGTGTACTCTTCTGTCAATCGTTGTGCAATCCCAAAGAACAAACGTATAATTCGATCCGCAGAATAAATCGGATTAATCGCAGTCGTAACTTTACCACCACCATCAGCTTTGAGTATAGCATCTGTTTTTAATACTTCTAACATACCTTCCGCATCCCCACACTGTAATGATGATACAAACTTTTCAACATAAGAAGCCATTTTCTCCGTGCTTAATTTTGATTGCTTCGGTTTCTCCAAAATGCTTTTTCGTGCACGTTGAAAGATCTTCCTGCAGTTCACACTACTCTTATCAACAATTGAAGCTATTTCTTCGTATTCATAACTGAAAACCTCTCTTAATATGAAAACAATCCTTTCTACCTCAGATAGTTGTTGTAAAAGTAATAAATATGCGGTGGAAAGGGATTCTTTCATTACAAATGAATTTGATGGCTCATCACTCTCTTCTACAAGTGGCTCTGGTAACCACATCCCTACATACACGTTACGTTTATGCGCTGCCGATCGTAATTTATCAATTGAACGATTTGTCGCCATCTTACATAGATATGCTTTCATATTTTCTATAGATTGGGGATCTTCTATATTATTTACCGAGATAAATACATCCTGAACGATATCCTCAGCATCCATAACGCTCCCAAGAATTCTGTATGCTAACGAAAATAATAATGGCTGATACGCTTCATATAACTGCTCCGTTTCCATGATGAACACCCTCACTTTCATATTGCTTTAAAATGTGTAACGCTGCACGTTTCCCGCTTGCTACCGCAGCATCAGCTAATATTTCATCATGCCCTGCCCAATCTCCTGCAACATAAACACCTGGCATTTCAGGTATATTAGGGCCCGGTTTTTCAACACGGTCAATATGAGGAAAATCATGTACTACTGTTATTTTCGGTAAATATTGCTGTGCAACAACTTCTCTTTTCCAATTTGGATGTAACAACTCCATCGTACTTTCCAACTGTTCTTTATCTTCATGAATATGATTCATCTCTAGCACAGGATTATGGTACTTAATTAGACTCACTGCAATTGATCCATCTTCACTTAATTTAGCTGCTCTCGATTGATTTGTGAAAAATATAGGTTGATCTAATCCTAATACAAATTGATGTGTAGGATTGGGTAATTGTCTCAAGCCAATATCTAATGCAGCAACAGTAACCGGTACCGATTGTTCACTCCATCTATGCAAACTTGTTCCTTCTGCACCTTTTATTATTTTACAAGCTTCTTTCGGCGGAGTCGTCACGATGACTGTACCTACTTCAAAAGCCTCATCATCAACACAATGTATTCTTTGTTTATCTTCGTAATGCTCTATTTCCAAAACATGCTTTTTAGCCAAAAATTGCACCCCGACATCATTCGCTATAGCTCTTAATTTTGTTATTATCGTCTCCCAACCCCCATCTACATAAAACACTCCTTCTTTTATAGAAAGCTGTATTTGCTTTAGTACAGATGATGCTAATTGTATTGTAGGAGCAAACGTATATGTTGTTGTCCGACATAACGCATAAAATATATTGCGAACCATTGGATCTTTTATTTCATTTTCTGCCCATGTAGTTAGATTCATTTTCGGAACTTCTCCTATATCTAAATTTCCTAAACGAATCATAAGACGTGAGAATTGTACTTTTGCAGACCACGAAAGTAGTGGTGTTGATAAAATTGAGCGAAAATCTGTTGGGATGGTGAATATATCCCCTTTCCATATTCCATGTGCTTTTGTAGATGGTATTCCACCTGGAAGATTCAAACCGAGCTCATTAAAAGTTATAAACGCTGCCCCGCCTCTATATAAAGCATGTGCACCAAGATTCATGCAGATTCCATTTTTATTTATAGTCATCCCTCGGCCACCGAGTTGACTGGATTTTTCTAATACAATCACTTTCTTTCCAGCTTTCGCTAAATATATAGATGCTGTTAATCCAGCAAGCCCACCGCCAACAATTGCTATATCAAAAGTATTCATAATAAAATCCCTCCTTATCATTCTACATACAAGACGAACGATTAAGGAGGGATGTGACATGAAATTAAATTTTTATTACCCTACTATATTTCATTACTTTTTAATTCGATCATATTGCATACGAAATAACTCAATTGCAAATGGAATATCCTCTTCACTCTTTATATAATAACTGATCCATCCTGATTCAGGTAATATGTGATGTGGTTTTACCAATCCTCGGTTCACTAATTCATCTCGCTTTAACTTCGGAAATGGTAAATCAGCTAATTTATCACCATGAAGATGGCCAAGTTCTTTCTTACCATAATTTATTTCAATACCACCAAATCGATGCGGTTTTTCAGAAACACCCGCCCAGCTGAGTACTTCATTTCTAATCATTTCACTATATGACATGAACATTCACTCCTTATAAATGATTGATGTAATTTTAAATTAACATTTTCATTACTTTTTTCCATCAATCCAAAGTATGAATGGGAATACGAATATAGTTTGGTATTAACACCTTATTCTTTATGGAATAAGTGAATTTATTAATCTACTGACAACAGCACAAAACAAAGACTAGACACATATCCTAATTTTGTAACCTAACTTACCTATAGAAAGGCGGGTAATACAATTGACTTCCAACATAGACTATACCTCCCCCTCAACCAATTTTACTTATGATGTAAATAAAAGTAATTTTTTTCGGAAAGATGCCCAAAATTATATAAATGTACTTGGTATTAAACAATTAAATACTTTAGAAAATACTTCATTATTAGATATTTATTTAAGTACAGGAAATGTTGTAGAACCACATATTCATCAAAATGCAGCTGAACTTGTTTATTGTATTTCAGGGTCTGCTGTTGTTTCTTTACTTAATCCATTTACGAATCAAATATTAAACTTACCGATAAAACCCGGGCAAGTTGCCAATATTCCACAAGCGTGGTGGCATTATGAAATTGCTACAGCAGATAATACTCATTTATTAGCTATTTTCAATGCCCCAGCGCCAGAAGTTATTTTTGGCTCTGACATTTTAAGATTAACTCCGGCTCATATGATGGCCCATACTTACTGCCTCAATGAACAACAATGGAAACAAGCGGTTTCTCCTATTCAATCAACTACTGTAATTGGTCCTCCGGCAAACTGCAATCAAAACCGTGAAATGAAAAATTATCCAACCCAGCCCCTCGCTCAACAACATAGTCCGTATCACCAAGATTCTTATTACTTTCCTCTTTACTGGGGTTATTAATTTGTGAATTTTCAAAATAATCATCATTTATCTCCTGGGAAAATACCGAGGAGATTTTTTATTGTATCTTCTCTTTCTATTAATAATAGTAACAATTGATAGTGTACATACATATAATATTTATATATTAAATTGGAGGTGATAGTACTATGAGTAATTATAACTATCGAAAAAACTACTCTTATAATAAAAATAGTAGCTCTTCAGCATCCTCTCAATCTTCCAATTCTCAATCACAAAGAGACTTAGCCGAGCAAGGCTATGTAAAGAAAAAAGGATGTAACTGTAATAAAAATAAATAGTTTATTTTATGGATGAATTCTTTTTAAAAGAATTCATCTTTTTTTGCTGATCGGAATTTTTTAAAGTTACATAACTTATGCCTTAAATGAGAAAGGGTAAATTATACTTTTTTATACGAACTTAATAAAGAGTAATTATTCAATTGATTTATTACTTATTTCCCTAAAAAATATAGTCCTTCCTAAATTTATTAGGAAGGACTATATACAAACCCCTGTTTAATTTCCTACTAAACATTGTAACAAATTAAACGATGTTAATACCTGCACTTACAAATCCAGCAACTGCAGCTATCGGACTTGCTGCTGTTAATGAAACGTATAATAATACTTTATCCCCAGCTGCTACTGGAATAGCTTCAGCTATGATCCCTGATGATGTAGAACCAATCGCTATTGCGGCAAATGCTGGTGTTAATAATAGAGGTGCGCCTTGTACTGTAAACGTATTACTTGCTGCAGGTGCAGTTAATATTTGTATCTGCACTTGAACAGGTGATAATGGAGCTAATGCAGCTGTTGCACTAAAGAAACCTGCTAATGACGTAATAGTTCCTGCGCGCGGTGCTACAAATGCATAATCACCTATACCTAATGCTAATGTGATACTTGTTCCACCAGTTAAAGCTACACCAGGCTGACTAAATCCAAATCCAAGAAGAGTTCCTGTATTAGCTATTAACGCATTAACTAACGCAGATGGTGTTGTACCGGAAGCAAACGGAATAATAGCTCCGCCACCAGTTGCACCAGTTGCACCAGTTGCTCCTGTTAAGCCCGTTGCACCAGTTGGGCCTGTTGCACCAGTTGGGCCTGTTGCACCAGTTGGACCTGTTGCTCCTGTTGCTCCTGATACTCCTGTTGGACCTGTTCCTCCAGTTGCACCAGTTGGGCCTGTTGGGCCTGTTACTCCTGCACCAGTTGGACCTGTTGCTCCTGTTGCTCCTGTCGCTCCTGTTGCTCCTGTTGCTCCTGTTGCTCCTGCTCCTGTTGGACCTGTTGCTCCTGTTGCACCAGTTGCCCCAGTTGCCCCCGTTGCTCCGCCACCAGTCGCTCCTGTTGGACCTGTTGGGCCTGTTGGGCCGCCTCCTGGAGTAGCACCAATTAATTGAGTTAATAAGTTTAATAAAAGTTGTAAACTTGCAGGGTCAATAATTAAAGAGAAGAAGAATGGTGCAAGAGCACTGTAGAATTGTTGCAATAAGGAAAGTAATTTGCTTAAATCTGGGTTAGGAGACTGTAGTACGTTGATAATACTTTGAATTAATTGTTTTAAATAATTCCCTTCTGGAGAAGGTGCTAATTCATTTAGTAAGTTCAATAGTTGAGTAAACAAATTGAGTAAAGCTAATCTGTTTGCATCACTTGGATTTGCAAAAAACGCTGCAATAGCCGCTATTAAAGAGTTTAGTAAAGTAATTAATCTACCTAATTGCTCACTAGTAATTGGAACTGTTTGTGGATTGTTACAACATTCTGGAGTGAAAACAATCGGATTATTGCAGTGGTTATGACCAAAACAATTATTATTTGTCATTTATGTCCTCCTTACTTGTTTTATATTTGAGTTTTTCCTATTATAAGGATCAAAAAGTTGTGAAAGAGTATGTGTTATATATTGACTTAAAATAGGAAACATGAAATATAATTAAACTTGAAAACACTATTTAATTATGTTCATGACTCACATATTAATTATATGTTTTTAATAATTGACTGCTTAGATTAAATACCTAAACTTAAGAGTTTATTTTATTTTTCCACGTTTATCTCTTAGGTTCAAATACACATTTTAATTGGAATACAAAAACCGAATTTACGATTAACAAATATTCCGCAAGTAACAACATCATTTTTTTCATATAAGTAAAGAACATTTCTTTACTAAAATTGGGCTCACCCTATAAAGGTAAAGCCGTTTCTATTATAAAAAACTCTCATACTATATAGTGGACAAGTTATTTTATACTTCGTTCTAATAAAATATTGTAAGGAGTGAAAATTAATTGCCTATCATTCAACCATTTATGGCATCGAGAAGATTTACATCTACACTAGGAGTCGGCACAGGTACAGGTGCAGCTTTTGCAATTGCTGCCACAGCCTGTTTAAACGATGCGGGTACTACTGCAACTGCTTTTCCGACTTTCACGTATTACAACTTATATGTAAACGGTATTCTTCAACCAAGCGTGAACTCCAGTGTTACTACTGGTCCTACTGGTGCTATTACAATTCCTGGTGGGGATGCATTAGACGGCGGAATTCCAATTACAATTGAATTTATCGTCACTTAATGTTAACGAATGTAATTCAGAACAAAAAAGACAGATTCCTTTTCATTAAGAATCTGTTTTTTTTAATTAATAATAATAAATTGTAAAATAATTGAAGAACCTTGCGATGGTGGTTGGTTATCCAATAAAGTTAGTTTACCAGTACTAACTTCATAGAATGGTTGTGGTTGCAAAATTCCATTGATAAACAAATTTATATATGAGACCTCACTAGGTGATAGTATATTCGTTGTACCATATTGAGCTATGCCGTCTGCATCTGTGTATATAAGTTTCTCTCCATCTGAAAAAGTGTAATATAACAAATTAGTTGTTGTTATAGGGCCAATCCCCCCAGTAGGACCTGTTGCTCCCGTTGCTCCTGTTATTCCTGTTGT
>NZ_JAKUDW010000146.1:0-10036 GCF_022662595.1 Bacillus cereus group sp. BfR-BA-01524
TTAAAATTGATATCCAATATAAATATGTCGGGAGGGGTATTGTGAAATTTGTAAATAATAAAATTTTAACTAGTACACTTGCTAACGTTGTATTTTTATCTGTAATCCCGTTTAGTAATCCATTACAGACATGGGCTGCTAGTTCGGATGAAATTATCTCTAATCATATTGATGGTTTGATAGAGTTTGAAGGGGACCACGAAAAAGCTACAGAATGGGGGAGAAGAAATTTGAAGAATGGAGAGAACGATTAACAATTGAGGAAAAAGAAGCAGTTGAATAATATACAGATTTAGACTATTTGGAAATCAATCAATATTTGAGAGAAGTAAAGGGGAAATTAACAACTTCTAAACTTAATAATACAATTAAACATATAGATAGTGCTTTAAAGAAAGGCAAAATCTCTGAACCGATTACAGTGTATAGAAGGGCTAAAGGATTTGCATTAGGAATTGAAAATGGACTATTAGTCGATTGGAACAACCCTAATAAAATTATTAAAGAGAATATCTCGAAGATTTCAGAAATGCTTATCGGGAAAACAAAAACTGAATATGGATATATTAGTACATCTTTATCAAAAGACGCTGCATCAAATTTTAGTAAGTTGCCCATTTTGCTAAAAATCAACTTACCTGTAGGTTCAGAATCAGCCTATCTTGTCAACTTAAGCACTAATCTTGGGGAAAATGAAGTTTTAATTTGAAGAGGCTTTACATATCAAATAGAAAAAACTTCAATTATTGCACTTGAGGGTAGAGAATATTTAGAAATAGAAGCAAAAGGAAAAACAGATAGAAAACCTTGGAAGTATTACAAGATTTCTTGATGAAATATACAATTGATAATACGTAAATTCTGCTAGAAACTTATGTATTTAGTGGAAATATAAATTAAAAATGGAGATGAAATTATGAATGATTTTCTATATAACAATACACAACATATTTTTTTGGAAGAGGATATTGAACTAATTAAAGTACTGGCTCACCCAACACGTCTTCAAATCGTTAATGAGTTAACTAACAACCCTACATTAAACGTAACGCAATTAACGGAAATTCTCAAAATTCCACAATCAACTACATCTCAACACTTATCCAAATTAAGAAGAAATGTACTACGCGCAGAAAGAAAAGGATTAGAGATGTACTACTATGTTGAAAATACAAAGGCTACTAAAATTATGGAAATACTAAAATTTCCTAATAAAAACTGATATAAACCATTCACAAAAAATGCCCATACTATTTGAAACAGTTGCGTAGTTGCTATTCGATCATAAGACATATTTAATATTGTTAGTTAACCCACTATTATTAAAATGAATACAGAAAAAGTTTTTGTGATTCATATTCTATATTTTCTTACATTCAATTTATTTTATAATCAAATATATTGTATAAAAGAAAAAATATTAAGATTTAAGTGGGAAATTCATTATAAATAAATGTTACAATCCCGTTGCTAATATATGTATAATTTCCCATTAGGTTAGAGGAGGAAATTAAATGAAAAATAATATTACTAAAAAAGTTTTAATAACATCCGTTGTTTTGGGATCGGCAATTTCTAACTATGTATTTTCACCGGCTATAGTCATACAAGCCGAGACACAACAAGAACGAAAAGATATTTCTTCATCTCTACGCAAGTTAGGTGCACAATCTAAACTAATACAAACATATATCGATCAAAATTTAATAACACCTAATATACAGTTGAAGGAACTTCCATCTTTAAATACGAATCAATTTTTAATTAAGCGAGATATGAAGGAGTGGTCATCAGAACTACATCCAAATTTAATCCTACTAAATTCAAATAGTAAAGGATATGTAACTAAATTTAATAACTATTATTCAACATTAAAAGGATTTGTAGATAATAAGAAAGATAGAGAAGGATTTTTAGCTAGACTGGAAGTTCTTCAAGACATGGCTATAAGAAACCAAGAAAATGTCCAGCATCAAATTAATGAATTAACAGATTTTAAATTACAACTCGATAAAAAGCTTAAAGATCTCGATACCGATGTGGCAAAAGCACAAGGGTTACTAGTTTCTGAGAAAACAGCAAAAATAGATCTTGTTAAAAATGAATTGCTGAATACCAAAAAAGCAATCCAAAGTAATTTACAGGAAATAGCATTATTACCAGGAGCTTTGAATGAACAGGGTTTTAAAGTATTTCAGGAAATATATAATTTATCAAAAGATATCATTGAACCGGCTGCTCAAACAGCAGTAGTAGCGTATAACAAAGGAAAAGAAATAAACAATGCTATTGTAGACGCAGAGAAGAAAGCAGAGCAAGAAGCCAAAGAAAAGGGAAAATCAGCTATAGAAATTGAAGCTGCAAAAGAAGAAGCACGTAAAGCAATAGAGAAAAGTAAAAAAGGTGAAATTGCTGCGGCTGCAGTTACAAAAACAAAAGAGTATGATCTTATGAAAGTAGTTGATCCTGAAAAAATAAAAAAAACATATAGTACCTTTGCCGAAATTAATAAACTAACAACAGAACAGCGAGCGCATTTATATGACTTAGAGAAACAAAACCAAAAAATATATGATTTAACAAGAAAATTAACAGTAGCAGGTTTACAAAAATCAATGATTCTTCTTATGCAAAATGATTTGCATACATTTGTTAGCCAAGTAGATAGAGAAATTGATCTTCAGAAACGTTATAAAGAAGATTTAAATCTATTAAATAATAGTATTACAACATTATCTATAAATGTTGATAGTGTAAACAATAAGTCTCAAAAAGATACTTTAAGAAGATTGAAAACATTAACCAGTCAACTTGAGGAACAGGTTAATAAATTTTAAAATTCTATCGGAAAATACGGAGGCGAATAAATATGAAGAAATCTCCAATTAAGATGTTAACTTTTATAACTTTGGCATCATTTATAACTGTTAATAACGGTAGTGCTATTCATGCATTTACACAAGAACGGACTGTACAAGAACAAAACATAGAAATCTATACATTAGGACCTGAAGGGCTAAAGAAAGAATTGGCTAAAACCGGATCTAATATTTTCGTAATGGATTTGTACGCAAAAACAATGATTAAACAGCCAAACGTAAATTTATCCAATATTGATTTAGGTTTAGGAGGAGGGGAATTAATCAAAAACATTCACCTGAATCAGGAATTGTCACGAATCAATGCAAATTACTGGTTAGATACAGCGAAGCCAAACATTCAAAAGACGGCACGTAATATTGTAAATTACGATGAACAATTTCAAAATTACTACGACACATTAGTAGATACTGTAAAAAAGAAAGATAAGACGAGCCTCAAAGAAGGTATAGGTGATTTAATCGGTACAATTCATACAAATTCAAATGAAGTTACGGAAGTCATTAAGATGTTAGAAACATTCAAAACAAAGTTGTATGCAAGTACTGTAGATTTTAAAAATAATGTTGGAGGTCCAGATGGAAAGGGAGGATTAACAGCCATATTAGCGGGCAAACAAGCACTAGTTCCACAACTTCAGGTTGAAATTGAGAATTTACGTTCTACACAGAAAGCCCATTTTGATAATGTATTAGCCTGGTCAATTGGTGGTGGATTAGGAGCCGCTATTTTAGTTATTGGAACGATTGCAGGAGCGGTAGTCATTGTTGTAAGTGGTGGCACAGCGACACCAGCTGTTGTTGGTGGTCTAACCGCTCTAGGGGCAGCTGGTATTGGTTTAGGAACAGCGGCTGGGGTTGAGGCATCTAATCATATGAACTCCTATAATGAAATTTCGAATAAAATTGGAGAATTAAGTATGAAAGCTGATTTAGCTAACCAAGCAGTTATTTCACTTATTAATACAAAAGACACTTTAACATATTTGTATCAAACAGTGGATCAAGCAATTATGTCTCTAACAGGTATTCAGCAACAATGGAATACAATGGGGGCAAATTATAAAGATTTATATGATAATATCAATCAAATGCAAGAACATAAACTGTCGTTAATACCAGATGATTTAAAGGCTGCTAAACAAAGTTGGGATGATATTCATAAGGACGCAGAATTCATTTCAAAAGACATTGCTTTTAAGTAAGGAAAAAATTGAAATCTATGTATATTAATAGGGGGATTTTAAATGGATAATAATTTTCCTTATAAACTACTTGCTGTATCGACGTTTTTAACCCTGACAACAACTACTGTAGTTTCTCCAGTAGCTGCTTTTGCAAGTGAAAGTAAAATAGAACAAACGAGTACTGAAGATATATCTCTTTCTGTAAACAGCGAAAAGATGAAAAAAGCTTTGCAAGATGCTGGGGTATTTGCAAAATCCATGAATGATTACTCTTATTTGTTAATTAATAATCCAGATGTTAACTTTGAAGGAATTGATATTAAAGGATATACAAATCTACCTAGTCAAATTGTACAAGATCAAAAGAATGCAAGAGAGCATGCTACAAAATGGGATGCGCACATAAAAAAACAACTTTTAGATACCCTGACAGGAATTGTAGAGTATGATACCACATTTGACAATTATTACGATACATTAGTAGAAGCGATTAATGAAGGAGATGCAGATACATTAAAAGAGGGCATTACAGATTTACAAGGTGAGATTAAACAAAACCAAGCATATACACAGAATTTAATACAAGAACTAGCTAAGTTAAGAGATAGTATTGGAGAAGATGTCCGAGCATTTGGAGGTCATAAAGATATCTTGCAGTCAATTTTAAAAAATCAAGGTGCAGATGTTGATGCCGATCAAAAGCGTCTAGAAGAAGTATTAGGATCGGTAAACTATTATAAACAATTAGAATCTGATGGGTTTAATGTAATGAAGGGTGCTATTTTGGGTCTACCAATAATCGGTGGTATCATAGTCGGAGTAGCAAGAAATAATTTAGGTACGTTAGAGCCACTGCTAGCACAATTACGCCAAACGGTAGACTATAAACTAACATTAAATCGTGTAGTTGGAGTTGCGTATAATAATATTGCTGAAATGCAAAATGCAATTGGATCAGCTATTAATGCTCTTACCTATATGTCAGCACAATGGCATGATCTAGATTCTCAATATTCAGGAGTACTTAATCATATTGATAAAGCATCCCAAAAGGCAGATCAAAATAAATTTAAATTCTTAAAACCTAACCTAAATGCAGCGAAAGACAGCTGGAAAACATTAAGAGCAGATGCGTCAACATTAAAGGAAG
Organism: Bacillus cereus group sp. BfR-BA-01524; assembly: GCF_022662595.1. NCBI lineage: Bacteria > Bacillati > Bacillota > Bacilli > Caryophanales > Bacillaceae > Bacillus > Bacillus cereus group sp. BfR-BA-01524. The sequence continues at coordinate 5,217 of NZ_JAKUDW010000146.1, forward strand.
GGATAAGAATATTAAAGGCTTCTTCAAAATCATAAATGTTGTAATTCTCTTTATTATGCTTTAATAAACAGTTTGGTATACTAAATAAGATAATCACAAGTAATTTCCTAGTCTTAAATATGTAAAAAATAACACCTACAGATAGTTAGAGGTGTTATTTTTTATACCTGTTTCATTAAGCACTACCATAGAGTAGCGGTCACTCTTTGATTTCCATATCGTATGCTTAAGACAGACGTTCTTGACGTTCTCTTTTTTAAAACATTCAGTTAGCAATAAAATGTGGAACAGGGTAACTCTAATACGCTGCACAATTCTTTTACCATTATTGTTGTTTTAAATTTCTCCATAAAGTAACTATCTATTAGAAGGATAAGGTAATTCCAAGATAATTAGGATTCTGTCAATTGGATTCACTGATCATGTATCTTAAATTTGCCCTTTTTTATGAAAGTATTGAACAAAATGAAAATAGACTCTCTTGTTATAACGCATTTAAAATGAATTATATATAGTTATAAAAGTAAAAAAAGGATGAATATAATATGAAACGCTCTTTACTGAAAAAAACTATTCCTTCCGTTATGATGGTGACGGTATTTGGATTTACACTGATAAATTCTGTACATGCACAAGAAAACACTTCAGCTTTCACTCATAATGAATATGAAGAGAAGGAATTAAAAAAAACAAACAAGACAAAAGTTCATGACAAATGGAAAAAATCATTAACCCCTAGTGAAATTGATTCGCTAAAAGTCTTTAAATCCGCTGATATAAATTGGTTGATTAAGAGAGCGGATGGAAATATTGACTTCATAGAAAAAAAAATAGATGTAGCTGTTAATAATAAAAGAATTCAACTCGACGCAAATGACATAAGAAAGAACATCCGAACTTTAGATGCAGCCCTTATGAAATCAAAGCAAATTGAGAAAGATATTCATGTTTATAAGTATTTTACAGTTTCAGATGTGGATTTTAGAATAGATCAATTAAATGCGACGCATGATATTACAAAAATTGACAGGGAGAAGTTCGGGGTTATTTCTAAAAATTTCAAATATGGAATTTCCAGTGTTTATCTTGATGCATATCTGAACAAAAAGGAATCCTTAAACAAGGGGCAAATTTTGCTAGATCTCAAACTTCCTAAGGGGACTCATTTTGGATATCTAGATAATGATGCTCATATTCTACTTCCGAGAGATCAAGGTATTATCATTACAAATGCAAGCATCATAGTTGAAAAAGGGAAGGAAAGAATAAAATTAGATGCAGAATTAGTAGATAAAAATATAGTGAAAAACAAAATAAAAACTAAAGAAAATTTAATTAATGAATATTTTAGAGCAGCTATTGAAAAAGGAACTTCTATTCATAGAGAAAACGAAATACCAATCGAAACTAAACTGGTTAATATCGTAACTCATAGTTTAAATGCATCATTTACAGTGAATAGAGCTGAAAGCCTTTTGCATGTTTTGACACAGAATATCCCAAGTGACTTATTAATTAATACCCTTGAACAAATGAGACACAATGCACCTATTACTATTACTGACTCTAAATTTGTAAATGTAGAAAAAGAGATTGGGCTAAAAGCTTCACATCTAGATTCGCTTGCGATAGCCTATTATGATATAGAAACTAAACAACTAATCCTAAATCTTAATAAACATGAGCACCAAATAAATCCGTTTAAAGAAATCGTGGATGGTTCTGAAGCTGTACATACAGATTCTCACATATTATTACATGAGTTTGGACACGCTGTAGATGAGCTATTACTTAATGATTTAAGTAACACTAGTGAGTTCAAAGAACTATATGAAGAAGAAAAAAATAATATAAAGATTGAAAAGTACATGAAAACTCATCCAAAAGAATTTTTTGCGAGTGCTTTTGCGTATCTATTTTCACCAAATACCCAATATCAAATGCGTATTAAGCAGGAAGCTCCAAAAACCGTTGTATTTATACAAAATGCATTGAAAGAGAAAGGTTTGTTAAATAAAGAAATTTAAAGGATAAAAGAAATGAAAAAATTTTAATACAAATTATAAGTTAGTTTTTATTAAAAATAGAATGTTTTATTTTTAGTGCATTACAATTAAATTTTATGTGAAACTTTTTTTTGCATAAAAACTAATATACCAAAAAAATACCAAAAAAATTTCATCTAGAAAAATATAAACGGGGGTGATGAAAAAGATGTTACATTATGAAAATTATAATAAAAATAGCAGTTATGAGACGAGATGTTAACGCATTTCGTCTTTTTAATCTATGAAATTTAGTTAAACTATATTCTACGGTATACTTCTGATGAATGTATATTTAAATTTCCCCTTTTATAAGAATATTGGATTAAATGAAATCTGCTTCTTGTGCTAAAGTGCGTTTAAAATGAATTACCTATCTAGGTGATCAAGTACTTAAGAGCAAAATACTTTGTCTAAAGCTAAATAAAAATGTAACAATTTGAAAGAAGGGACGCGAATAATATGAAAAAATGTTTACTAAAAACCACTCTTCCCGCTTTTGCCATAGCTACGTTAATTGGATTAGCACCAATTAACGCCGCTAGTGCAATAGAATATGGTTCAGGTATAGCCTATAATGATTCAGAAGAAGAGAATTTTAAAGAAATGATTAAAAAAGAACATTATGATGAATGGAAAAGATCATTAACGCTTATTGAGGCGGATTCCCTGAAGGCCTTTAATCACTCTGATATAAATAGACTGATTAGGGAATCAGACGGTAATATTGACCTTATTAAGGATGGTATTAATATAAATGCTGGTGAAATAAGAGATACTATTCAAAATATAGATAAAGCTCTCATTAAATCAAAGAAAGTTGAGAAGGATATTCATGTTTTTAAGTATTTAACCGATAAAGATTTAGACTTTAGAATAGGTAATTTATATAACAAGGATATGACAAGTATTAATAGAGATAAATATCACCTTATTTCTAAAGATTTCAAATATGGAATGTTTAGTGGTTATCTTGACCCGCATTTAATAAAACAAGAATCTGTTTCTAAGGGGCCAATTTTACTAGAACTCAAGATTCCTAAGGGAACTCATGTTGGATATTTAGATAATGACGGGCATATTCTACTGCCAAGAAATCAAGGTATAAATATTACTAAATCACATATTATAGTTGAAAATGGAAAAGAAAGATTAAAATTTGAAGCAAAAATAGTAGATAAAAAAACAGTGGTGGATGAAATAAAAGACAAAGAAAATACAATTAATAAGGTTTTTAGAGAAGCTATTGAAAAAGGTACATCTATTCATAGAGAAAACGAAACACCAATTGAAAATAAATTGGTTAATATTATATCAAATAGTTTGAATGCGTCTGTTATAGTGAATAGGGCTGAAAGGCTTTTACATGTTTTAGCACAAAATATTCCAAGTGATTTATTAATTAAAACTCTAGAACAAATGAAACATAATGCACCTATTACTATCACTGACTCCAATTGGGATACTGTGGAAAATGAACTTAATATAAAAATGAAAGATAGACCTCAAAACGCCGCTGTGTATTACAATAGTAGTACAAGGCAATTAATTTTAAATTTAAGTCATATGGAACAACAAATAAATCAAGAGCCAGAATTCCCGTACGATGGGCTTGTTTCTGAAACAGATAGAAAAATTTTATTGAGACAAATTGGATTGGCTATAAATGATTTGCTAATTAAAGACACCGTATTATCTGAAACTGAGGAATTTAAAAGTATTTATGATGAAGAAAAGGATCACCTAAACGATCTTTCTAATTTTACTAATACCAGCAAATTTTTCGCAGATATATTTGAAAAAATGTACTCTTCTAATCAAAATGAACGTTTAGATTTAGAACAAAAAGTTCCTAAGAGTGTTGGATACATTAAAGGGAAAATTAAATTTGCTACAAGTGATAAAATAGATTTAGACGGGATAAATGTGGATGAAGGAAATGTAGCTGTAGAAGGATCAGGCCTGGTTCCAGAACATATTGAAAAGTTTAAGAATGTAGCTAAAGAAAGAAATACTTTTATTTTTGTAAGACCAGTTAACAAATTAGCGACCAGTTTAATTAAAAAGGGAGCAGCCACAAAAGGAATGAATGTTCATGGGAAAAGTTCTGATTGGGGGCCTGCTGCGGGTTACATTCCTTTTGATCAAGACTTATCTAAAAAACATGGAAATAAAGAAGTTGTCGAAAAAGGGAATACTGACAATGAAGAATCCCTACAAGAACATATGAATGAAATAAGCACCGTAAAGTTAAAATTAGATAATAATCGTATTGAAGAATTAAAAAAGGAAGGTTTAATAAGTATTGGAGAAAAAGAAACGGATAATGGAAAAGATTACAACGCTTTAAAAACAGAAAATTCAATATACGATTTCAGAATAGATATATTAAGTCAAAAAGTACAATATAAAACAAAAGACGGCATTCATACAATTTTAGGAGAGGAGTTTGGGTGGAAAGATTTAGAGGTAATGGCCAAGATAGTTAATAGAGATCACAAACCGTTAACAGCAGATTATGATCTTTTTGCATTATCACCTAAATTAACAGAAATCAAAAAATATATACCTACTCAAGAATGGGAACAAGCTGTAATTAATCAGAAACCACTAGATAAATTGAAGAAAATAACTAAATTATTAATTAAATATGGTTTCAAGAGAGAGGCTTTTCCAGGGAAGGGGCAAATGCCTAATTGGCAAGTCGATTTCATTGATGCTTTAAATATAGCTGCTAGAGAAGCTGGTTATGAGGGTGGAACCGTGGTTAATCAT
>NZ_JAKUDW010000147.1:0-9794 GCF_022662595.1 Bacillus cereus group sp. BfR-BA-01524
ATCAAATTTAGATAAAGGTTTAGTTACAGAGGAAGTTAAGTATAATCCAAATGCTATGAAAAACCCGATTGCTCAAAAATCCATTTCTACAGAAGCGCAAAATCTTATCAAGAGTGTGAATGCTAAATATGGTACTAACCTTAAGTATGCAGATTTAAATGGAACTATTAGAATAATTGATAAAAACATGTATTTACCAGAAGGTACAATTGGGGCACAAGTCTATGTTAATGCTACTAGTGAGAATGATTTCAAAATTATTTTCTTAGATAATAACGAAGCAACTATTGAATTAGCTAAAAAGTGGACTACGATGTTAAATTCTGATTTAGTTCTAGATAAAGAAATTCAAGAAACTGTAGATGCTCAAGAAATAAATAACTATGAAAAAGGAAAATATAAGATCCGTGTAGGGCATTCTACAGCTGACCACATGATGTACGTTCAAGTACGTGTATAATATCATTGTAATTAAATGTTTCATTTGATATATTAAGATATGTAGTATATAAATAAAAAAATAAATTTGATTTATTTACGTAAAGGACACACCTTACGTACCTCCCAAGGTACAGGTGTGTCCTTTTTTATGTTTAAAGGAGGGATTTTATGAAACTGAGAAAAAAAATATTATTAACCTGTACTTCTTTAATTTTGTTATTACCGTCAGTAGCAAGTGCGGGAAATAGTGATGTACCATTTTATGATGGAAATGAAACTACGATTTTAGCATCAGACGAATTACAATTGAAGGGAAAACTACTTAGGTCTGGAAGTAGATATAAGGCAAAAGAGTTCGAATATAAAGCTGATATACATTTTCCTGCTGTTTATAATGGTTCTTTTAATTGGGGGAATCCAAGGGAAAACCTTGTGCAAAATGAAGACCAGTCAGAGCCTTATGTGCGTATATCAAATGACGGCTACATTAACCCTTCAGTTGTAGTAGGAGATAGAATGGTAACTGAAGTGGAGAGAATTACAAATAGCATAATTACAGATAAATATTGGGGTAACTCTCAGTTTGTTTTAAAATATTTAATTCCACATAAGATTACAAATCAAGATTCCTATGAATCTTATGGACATTTCTATTGGATTAGGGATATTGCCTATCTTTCTGGCGGATACGCAGGGGCTGGTAGTGTAAATGGTGTAAATAGGTATAACTTGTGGTATGTACGTACAAGCAAACCTGAAATAAAAGATTTTAAGGCTACGAGTGGAAAAAAAGATGTACCTGTGAAATTTACATTTAACGGATTCGAATATGTAAGTAAAAATAAAGGATATAATGACCGAGATCCCAATGGAACAACAATAAACCCTTATCAAAAAGCTGCTGGAGAACGGAACCGAGTTAAATGGATGTTAGATATTACAAAAGATGGCGAAACCGTGTATCATCAAGAAAATTATCTACGTTCAACTCCGCAAAAAGATAATCAAAAACCAAATGAAGGTGATGCAGGGCAATTTAAGTCAGAAGAACTAAAGTGGCAGCCGCAAATGTGTGGTCGATATACTGCGAAAATTAAAGTCCTTGATGCTGTTCAAAGGGAATCGAACGAGAAAAAAGTTGATTTTAACATAGATGGTAACTGTGGAACTGAAGTAACACCTAACCCAGATCCAGGTGATGAAGATGATTTTAAATATAAAATTGATTTCTCTGCTGACCGAATTGAAGGAGAAACCGCAAGAGAAGGAAAGAATATCAAAACAAGAGTAGATGTATCACGTGATAATTTTAAACCAGAGCGTGATCAATATAGAACAAAGGTAAACAACAATATTAATAAGTCTCAACAAGAAGTAAATAGCTATGAATCGGAGAGAGATAGTGCTCAATCTAGTCTAAGTTATTGTCGCCGTAATCCAATTCATGAAGTAGATGCCCAGGGAAAGGATCACTATTATGATAGAGACTGCTCTTGGGAAGAAAATAAACTAGATAGTGCGGCAAGTAAGCTAGATAATGCAAAACAGAAGTTCGAAAAAGAGAAGAATAAACTTAAAAAGCTAGATGTATTTGAAGAAAAATATAAGAATCCTGAAACAGTAGTTGTGTTAAGACATAACGGACAACAAGTATCATCACAAAAGGTAAGATTAACTGAGGGAGAAAAGAAAACCTTAAACCTTGATTGGCAACATAAAGGGAAAGGAACAATTCAGGCAGAAATTAACCCTGATGGTAATCGCATAGACATAGAGGAAACTACGTATAAAAATAATCCTATTAAAACTGCTATCTATGCACCATCTCATGAAAAAGGGATGTGCGGAGTAACGAGTGTAAAAGGTGTGGTAGAAACAGTAAGTGAACGTGTATCAAAAGAAGATATAGTTGGGAAAATGTATTATGAAACTTTGACAGGGAGTATTGATAATTTAGCTCCTTCTAAGCTACATTCTGGTTATGGATTTTCGTATGAAGTAAACGGTAAGTACAAAAATGAGTGGAATGCAAGTTACCCTGGTATATTTACTGCTGCTAAGGTACAATACCCATTTGCAGACGAAGGATTAAAGTCTACCCAAGATTTAGATAAGAAGGAACTAAAAGATAATACAGCAAAATTCCTACCTAAAAATATGTATTTATCTGAAGCAATAGGACATGTTTTTGATAGTAAAAGACCAACTAAGTCTTTATATTGGGATGGACAAGAGAAAATCATTGATGGCGGCCAAAAATGGTATTCACCACTGAAGACAAAAGATGGTGTATACACTTTTAATGTAGAAACAGCTCCAGCAGGTATCAATGAAATGAGTTTATGTTTAACTGAGCAAGTAGAGATTAAGGGTGTTGCGTACGATGATTTCATAAAAAGAAGAGTATTTCCTGATGATCCATTCCCTGGAGGAAGTGGAGTAGGATGGAACTGGGTAGGGAAAGAAGAACTACTTCATAAACTGACTGATTGGTATTACATGAAGACTGGGAAATAAAAATAAAATATAGTATAATTTGATGAATCGACACAATAATATATCCATCATAAACTAGTAGCTGAATGGATAAACCAAAGGCACATCCCTTAATGGGATGTGCCTTTTTTTCATAGAAAGGGGAAATTAGAGTGGATAAAAAGAAAAAACAACGTGTTAGACGTGCGATTATTATGGGGGTTGTCGCAATGATTGTATCGCTATACATTGGAAGCGAATTTCAGGATCGGAATGGGAAGAGTTATGCTCCTGCAAAGTATTTTGAAACAGGAACGAAATTGATTTCGTACTAAAAGTATTTTGTTTTATTTCACAAACTATAGTGGATGAATATACATGACAGGTACTATAGTTGGTGTTATAATATGTGTAGAAGTATTACAAAGATAATTTTTGCATAAACTAATAAAGACGAAGTGCTGGTAACACTTCGTCTTATGTAACTACTACCGCAAGGTGGATGGTTGCTAAAAAAGAGTTTATTTTTTCTTAGAATCACCCTTCAAACGCTTGCCGGCATTGTGGGTGGTTCTTTTCGTTTTTCGTCGTTTTTTTTGTATTTGCTTCCAAGACGTTGATAGGTATTTACCTACTCGTTTTGCAAAAAATACAGCGACTTCTCTAGCAATTACTTTCAGTATCTCAATTGCTATCGTGAAAAGTATATCCATTCGATCACCTCCTTTCTCCATAAAATGAAAGAGAAAGGATAGCAACCGACCACCCTGAAATATTCAGTTACATTATATTCATTATACCATATTTATAGTTGGGTTAATAGCTTAAAAACCTTGATATGACAACGTTTTTAAGGTTTTTTAAGTTTTGGGATCAGAGATTTGAAATGGTAAAAATAATATTTTTTTTAGAAATGATTGACATAAAACTCTATATATCATAATATTGAAATTGTAATATTAAAGAAATCAAATCCAACATTTTCATATAGACTTTAGATTAGCTAAAAGGACACACCTAAGGCGCATTATGCCATAGGTGTGTCCTTTTTTTGCGTTTAAAGGCTACATAAGGAGGAATACAAACATTGAAGCCATCTAAGTTTCAAAAGAAGCAGATTGCTGCGGTAGGTTTAGCTGCTGCAACTGTAGCGGGTATCTATGGGTACAATCATTTTGCAGTCGAAAATGCAGTAAAACCAACAAAGATTGTTGTAGCTGCAAAGGATATACCTGCGCATACAGAGATTAAAGAAGACATGCTAGTGGAACGAACATTACCTGGTGATGCGATTCCCCCCAATGCATTACGTGCAAATAAAAAAGAAGTAGTAGGTAAGTGGACAAATGATGGGCAGCCCATTACAGAAAATAGCTATCTCTTTAAAAACAAAGTAGTAAAGAAAGAAGAGTTACCTGACTCTGCCATTTTAAATTTAAAAGATGGAGAAGTTGCATTCCCGTTACTCGTTGATTTGGAAACAAGTTCAGGTAATAGTATCATTCCGAACACGTATGTGGACTTATATTTCAAACAGGTTGTAAAAGAAGGAGACAATGAGAAGGTTGTATTCGGTGGTCTTTTCCAACGTGTACGTGTGACTGCTGCAAAGGATAGCAATACAGAAGATGCCTTCGTGCTAGAAAAGAAAGAATCAAAAGAGGAACAAGAAGGAAAACAAAAGCCAAAGGTAACGCGATTATATACACTGGCTGTTTCACCTGAACAGCTTCAATATTTAAATCGTGCAAAAACGCTTGGAGATGTAATTCCTGTTGCAGTCGGACAAAAAGTAGAACAAACAGGGAAAGAACTAGAACCAGCTGAAGGATTCTCGCAAATATCGGATCAAAAGAACATTTTAGACTATGTAGAGAAGCATTCGACCAATCCAATTTCTAAAAATGTAAAAGAGTATGTAGCGCAGTATCTGAACGAATCTAAGTAAGAAAGGAGTTTTTTAGATGGATCGGCAAGTAAAAATCATTACCTTTTATGCCACAAATGAAAACGTAGGAAAAAGTACGTTAAGTATTACGATGGCAAATGAGTTAGCTCATCTAGGGAAAAAGGTGCTTTATGTAGAAGCGGACCAAGTAAGACCAAGTTTTGCGGTTGGAACTGGTCTTAGCCATGAGAGTAAAAACATGCTAGAGCTTGTAAGAAAAGAAAATGAATATAATCTTTCGCAGTATATTTGTACCAAGCAAGATTTGTTAGAGAAAAAAGTGAATCCAAGATTGATGCAAAAATTGCACGATAAGATGGATTTTCTGGTATTTCCATCAGGTTATAGTTTGGCTCAATTCCCAGAGATTCAAAACAAAGAATTGTTTGTAACGACATTTATCGAATCACTTGTAGATACAGAATATGACTACATCATTCTATCGGTACCAACTGAATTATCCGAGGTGCTAAGTTATCCGATCCTATATCAATCAGACCTTGTTGTTCATGTGCTAAATGGCAACCCTCGTGGTGCAATAGCAATTAAGCGAGAATTACAATTAATAGAAAATGCAAAGCTAACATTACCTCGAATGATTCATGTGCTAAATATGGCAGATGAGAATTATGTAGAAGATATTGAAAAGCTTTCTTCTCAAAAAATTGCGGTGACAATTCCGTATGACAGAGATCGTACGAGTTACGAATGGGGGATGCAATTTGGTTCCCCGCAAATTAATACAAAGGTCCATCACATTATGGAAGCAGCTGGTCTTGGTATTCCATCCCAGCAATCCTCTATGAAAAAGGGTCTCTTTGGTTTACGAAATTAAAAGGGGGACAAGGAGTATGTGGGGCTATTTACAGGAAAAACAAATCGCCTTAAAGCGAAATCGAGTTGATTTATATCACTTTGGTTACATGATTCGTTCCAAATCAGCTCGAAAGTTAGGAACAACTACAGCTCAACAAATTAAAGATATAACAGATGAAATTCGTGCATTTTTAGTAAAAGATCATCGTGATATCCTAAGTGAATCCTTTATGAATAAAGAAAAGAGAGCAGCTGTAGAACAAATCATTAAAAGCTTTTTACTAAGCAATCAAGTCGTTGTTTCAGATGTACCTTCTGAACAGTTACTAAATATGGTGTGTGACGAAATTGTGGGGTTTGGGATTATAGAACCTTTAAAAGAAGATAAGGATGTAACGGATATTTATATCAATGGCACAAAAGAAATCATTTACGAAAAAATTGGAGAGGGAGAATGTACATTTCCTTACCGATTTGAGACGGAAGAAGAAGTGAAAGCTCTAGCTTATAAGATGGTAAACAGTACATCAGAGTCATTGAATACAGCAAAGCCGTATGTGGATTGCGTGTTTCCATATATCCGCATCAATATTGCGTTAGATGAACTTGGGGGGCTCGGAACAACGATAACGATTCGTAAGAATGCAGATCACCTTCGTGCTTCTGAAGAGCGTATGTTATCTACCAATCAAGCATCGAAAGAAATGTTGAAATTTTTGGCTGCAGCTGTGAAAGCCAAAATGAATATTTTAGTTGCTGGAGCCACGGGTACAGGGAAATCAGAGTTTATGAAATATCTTGCTTCTCACATTCCGAAAGGAAAGAAAAAAGAACGTACTCTTGTAGTAGAAGATAACCCTGAATTATATTTGCATCGCATTTTTCCGGAACATCATTTTGTTCCGATGCAATGTAGGGCATCGGAAGTAGAAGAAAATGCAATCGACTTTGATAGATTGTTAACAAATGCTTTACGTCAAGGACCAAAGCGATTAATTGTAGGGGAATCGAGGGGGAAAGAAGCGTTAAAAATGATTAACTTTTTCCAAACAGGACATCCTGGTTTCACCTCTGTCCATGCAAGAAGTGCAAAAGAAGCAGTTAGACGTTTAATGCTCATGTGTCTGCAAAGTGGTGCGAATATCGATGCCCAGTATTTATATGAATTAATCTCACAGACATTTGATGTGATTGTCTTTTTAGAAAAGAAAGATGATGGAAATCGCTATATTACAGAGATGATTGAGTTATTGGATTATCAAGATGATATACAGTTCAATCAGCTTTCTCAATTTATCCCTTCGGGTGAGGAATATGATGAAATGAATGAAAGAGTAGGAAAGATTCATGGAGATCATATCATTACAGCCAAGATGTCAGCTGAAATGGAGAAGAAATTCCGTTCTTCTACTGTAAATCCAGCTCTTTATGCACCATTCCTTTCAAAACAGGAGGTGCAATATGCATAGTTTATTGGCTTATGGATGTATATTTTTAATCTTTATTAGTGTAGGATTGCTTGTTTTACTTTTTTCGAAATCTAAAGGTTCTGCTCTCTCTCAATTTGTACAAGAAAACGAAAAAGAAGAAAGGCGCTTGGAATTAAGGAATATTAAAGGGATACGAATGTATCTACCACAATCCGTTATCCAAGAAGCCCAAAAGTACGAATGGAAATTGACGAAAAGTATGTACTGGGTATATACGATTCTTTCTGGGATGAGTATTGCAGCAGTATTCTATTTTTCTTTTGGTAGAGATCCTTTTACACTGATTACCGTTTTATCTGGATTTTTAGTTCCAAGGTTTCTTCTTTATCGAAGAAAAAAACGTTACTACTTGGTTGTCATTGACCGTCTTTCTATCTATATGAAAGCAGTAGCAAATGCACTTCAAATTAGTAACAATGCAAAACGAGTGTTAGTTCAGGTGAAACCAATGATGCATGAAAGCATTCAAGAAGAAATAGAAAAAGTTTCTCTTTTATTAGAAGGTGGAACCACAATGCATCGTGCATTTAGAGGATTCAATGAAACGTTTAACTTTAGAGAATTGGTTTTCTTCCATGAAATGTTGGAAGTGTGCAGTCGAGAAGGTGGAACAAATTCAGTACAAGTCCTACTAGATATTGCAGAAGATTTTGAAAAACAAAAACTATACCTGGCAAGATTGCGTTCTAGTTTGTCGCAAGCACAACGTGCTTTTGTACAGAACTGCTTAATCGTTATCGCCATGCCAATTGTTATTATGTTGATGTCAAAAGAAGCATATGGATTTTTGGCAGGTTCTATGATGGGGAAAATCGCGTTAGCGGTAAATATGTTCATTGTCTTTTTCTTAGCAACACGTGTAGAAAAGATTGCAAATTATAACCCAACAGAAAGAGGGGAATAAGGTGGCTACGATTTTAGCTGTAGTGGTATTCGTTGTCATGTACTGGGTATTCTCTACCTTTCTACAAAGTAAAAAAGACAGCGGTAGCTTACTTACGAACTATGTAGAAAATGCAAAACGAATTGAAAAGAAGAATTTAAATCAAATGATGCTTGCTCCCTTCCAGTCATTATCACATAAGTATCTGACAGAAGAAAAGAAAGAGCAGATTCAGAAAAAATTAGAAGAAGCTGGCCTGGATACGAAACCTGAAGAATATTTAAAAATGAAGGTTGCATATCCCATCATTTTCACCTCTGTTTTCTTGATATGTACGGTGTTCCATGATTACTACTTATTTAAAGTGGGTGTTTTAATTTCACCGCTGCTTTATTTCTATCCTGATTATCTATTAAAGAGAAGAATCAAGCAGGCGATAGAAGCTAGGAAGTTCGAATTACCAGAGTATCTAATTCCTATGCTGCAGTTGTTAAAAACACATACAACATTAGAAGCAGTAAAAAAGGCGCAAATATATGCTGGGAGGCATCTTCGTCCGTATGTCTCTACACTTACAGCGGAATTAGAAATGTATGCTGGTTCGGATCAACCATTTCGAAACTTTGCAGCTGCCTTAAATAGTCCAGAAGTAAATACCTTTACGATTGCACTGCAACAAGCGCAAAAAACGGACAAAGTACAGAGTCTTCGCATTATGGACGCACAAATTAAAATGATGCGCGAGTTAAAACATGAGAACTATAACCGTCTCATTCAAAATAAGCCAATGGAAATGAATAAATTTAACGTTGCAGTTATTGGATGTATTGTGATTTATCCAATGGTGATTGTTATTCAATCTTTAATGCAAGGATTTGCAAGTTTATAGAAGATATTATCAAAAATGGAATAGGTAAAGGAGCAAGATATATGTTAACGAAAATGAAGAATTGGTTAAAAAATGAAGACTCACAATTATCATCAGAAAATGGTATGTTAATCGCCTTGGCGGTCATCATCGTATTAGTGATTGGCCCGTTTGTATGGAAAGCAATCCAAGGTGGTTATGATACGATCCTGGCACGATTCACAAAAGCATCAAGCAATGCAGATGTGAATTCTTGGAACAAGTAATAGAAGATTTAGATGAATGATGTTTATTACGTATAGCTCAAATAAATGGATAAGGGAGATTCAATCATGTTAGCAAAAATGAAAAGTTGGTTAAAAAATGAGGATTCGCAACTATCATCAGAAAACGGTATGTTAATTGCCTTGGCGGTCATTATCGTATTAGTAATTGGTCCGTTTGTATGGAAAGCAATCCAAGGTGGTTATGATACGATCCTGGCACGATTCACAAAAGCATCAAGCAATGCAGACGTAAATTCTTGGAATAAGTAATTAAAGATTTAAATAGATAAGTTCTAATTCAAGTAAATTCTTAAAATCGATATATAAAGGAGACGAAATGAAATGTTAGCAAAAATGAAAAGTTGGTTAAAAAATGAAGACTCACAATTATCATCAGAAAACGGTATGTTAATCGCGTTAGCGGTGATCATCGTATTAGTAATTGGTCCGTTCGTATGGAAAGCAATTCAAGGTGGTTATGATACGATCCTGGCAAGATTCACAAAAGCTTCAAGCAATGCAGATGTAGATTCTTGGAACAACAAATAAGTTTTGTATTGAAAATAAGAGGGGGCGTGTTTCATATAGCTCCCTCCTTTTAAAACAT
>NZ_JAKUDW010000148.1:0-9646 GCF_022662595.1 Bacillus cereus group sp. BfR-BA-01524
TTGAATTTAATAGAATTAATTTAGGATAAAGTTCGGATGACCACTCTTTCATATCTTGTTTAATTAGAAATTGAGTTGTATTTAAAGATGGAACTTCTTCAAGTTGTACATTCGGACTTGCTAAGGCTCCATCGATAAAGGTTTGTGTTAATTTGGAGTGTGCACCTATTTTTCGTAATGCTGAGGAAATATCTATAGTATCTTGTTTTGTTTCTGCTTGAACGATTGGCGTTGCGAGAGTATTGATAGGAATAGTCGCCCCGGTAACAATTGATGTTATTAAAAATCCTGCCATAATTTTGCTCTTCATTCCGTACACCTCTTTACTATTATTTTTTACGATTTTAATCGTATATGCTGTAAAATCTAACGTTAGAATTTCTTCATACACACTTGAGGATAGAATTTTTTCGAAAGAGTAATTGCATCACGTTTTTTATTTATTTTTGATAGAATATAAGGTCCTTACTTCCCCCCCATTTTAATCACTATGTTTTTTATAAGTAAACTAGAAAATTGTATTTCTAATATTTGATTTTTCTGATATTAAATCTTTTGTTTTTTTCTAATTATATTTAAAAAGTTTTCATACTATTATCACTTCATGAAGTGAAATGATTTTACTACTATAATTAAACATAAAATTTGTTGGAATCATTGAATCTTAATAAATATCATATAAAGAAATGTTTTTACTATAACTTTATGGGATTTTATGTATTATGTACTTAATATGAATATGTACAATTGCATACTCATATTAAGTACTATTCTTGAATAACAGACAAGGCAGTCGCCATACATTCCTATCAACTTAAGAGTTTTTACTCTCCCAGTTTTAAAAAGGTTGTTATTTTTAAAATTTAACTAGAAATGATAAATTAAATAGGCTGTATAAAAGTGAAGGTATACTTACTTTTATACAGCCTATTTATTACATCTTATCAATAATAACCTGTCTTTTATACCACCGATTCAGCTTCTCCTTAGCAACACCTGAAAGACGCTTAGTCTTTTGGTTGTAGAATCTTGAAAGAGTAGGTTGGGATATGCCTATCTCTTCTGAAAGCTCTCTCATTGTAATACTCTTCTTCGTATGCAAAAATACAATCTTTTCACGGATCAAATATTCACTTTCATCTACACTTATAGGCTTACTTTCTTTCTTGGCGACAGTTGTTTCCGCTTGTATTACATTAGTATTTTTCTTTTTGGCCAAACTCTCCATTGAATTCATTAGCTCTTTAGGTGGTACTATCCTAATACCTAACTGCGAGTAATAATTTTTAAACCAATTCTTCTTTGTTAATTGCTCTTCATCTAAGCCATTTTCATACTCCCAATGAGAAATAACCTTTTCACGTTCTAGATCCATTAAGACATTCTCTAATTGGTCTCTAATTCTATTAGGTTTTTGATTCTGTTTAATATCCATTACTGCTAATAGACCTTTATCCCCACCTATAGAATAAGGCCTGCTTAAACTAGAAAACATTTGTCGAATTCTCCACTGCCATGTCAAATATCGAATTAATCTTTTATGGTATTTATGTCGATAACTATTGTATTCGAGTGCCTTTTTGGAAAGTAATGAAGTTGTATTACTTGAACCGTATAAGTAGCTTGACAAGAAACTACCTGGTTTAATTCGGCATGACTCTATTCCCATGTATTCATTTGTATTTTTATCTCTCCAAAGAACTACTGAATCTAGTACAAATAGTCTCTTTATGATCTCACGCTTGACTTCGTAATGTTTACCGGGCTCTGCGCGATCATTTAAGACTACAACCTCATTTTCATCATTAAGGTATATAAAAATACTTGCTAAAGCAGCAATTCTTTTAGCAACTTTAATCTTATCTTCAGCTCGATAATATTCAACTCCATTAGCTTTTGCCTTAGGAATACTACACATTTCTAAAACTTGTTCATATGAAAAATCTATGAACTCATCTGGTGATTTGGCTTCATTCAACCATTGAATAGTGATAGAATCAAGACAATCTGCTGTTAAGTCATCCATATTACTCATAACACCATCCACAAGTGTATTCCAACGAGCTGCTTCCTCTATGTTTGTTAACCTTAAATCCTCATCTTTATGTGAAGAAAGTTGAGCTAGCCCATTACTATCCTTTGTTTCAATTGGGTATGTCTTTATTTTCGTTTCTTCATCCTCATCAAATTGATTTTTCGCAATTCCATCTCTTAATTTATAATAAATAGCAGAGTTATTAACCTCATAATAATCATTTGTTTTTACCTGATTATCATTTTCTAACAGAATAGATTCCATTTCATTAGTACCCTTTATAGGCTTTAAAAACTCCTGATGAATAAATAAATCTATTGCTTCTTGTATTTCCTCTTTATATTGATCTATTTCTGTGAATATTTGTAATGAAGAAATTCCTCTTTTTTGCTGCTTTTCAAGCCATTGTACTAGCATTGAAAAGGAAGGAGAAAGATATGAAGAAGTCACTATCTTGCTGTTATCTTCTTTCACATCCTTATAATAAGCATTCCATTTATCCCATAATGCTTCATCATCTTTATAAAGTGGTTTCGATATTAATAATGCATCACGAAACAATTGTAGAACATTATCCATATGTTCCCCTCCTTCTTCATTAAATTTTAAACTCTTTGTATTTCAAGTTGAAATAATATAGCTATATGTATTCCCTTATATAAAAACATGATAAAATATCGGAATTTTCCCTCTTATATTTTCACTATTCATGACTTTTCATCACGTAGTATTGAAGTTTCTTCTTTTATTTATTATATAAAACAACAACAATTTGTAAAACATTACTCATGTCAAGTCTATTTTTTAATAACATTAGCCCTGTTAAAATACGGTTATGTTTATATCAATATGAAAATCTATAGCGGTATCATGTCCCTTTCGACATAAAGATGAAAAATGTATCCATATTTTTATTGAAAATAATAAATGAAAAAAATTCTTTCATAAAACTCTTCATCCTTGATATAAAAGGATTTTCTCTATCCTTTTAATATTAAACATGAAAACTTATAGCGATATCATGTCCCTTTCAGATTTATCTTGAAATGCTTACAAACACATATATATCAATGTTTTTATTACTTTTTTCATTCTAATAGTTCTATTCCCCTACATGAAAACTTATAGCGGTATCATGTCCTTTTTTTAAAAAAACATGAAATGCAAAACAGCTGCATTGTGTCCCTTTTAAAAACTCTATTTTTGATATAATCCCTATTAAATCAACATTTCAAAGTTATTTCTATAAATTCACTATACATAAAAAGATGAAAATTCACAGCGGTATCATGTCCCTTTTTCTATAATATAAATTTATTATAATCATTATTAAATCAAGTAAAACAAAGGTTTTCATTCCTGTTTCTTCACTTTCTAGAAAGATGAAAATTCACAGCGATATCATGTCCTTTATTTTTTTAGCATATTTATGGAATGCCTTGGGGCTCTAAGCTTCAAGGCACCTTTCATCTTTTCATATTTCTTCTTAAAGGGGGCATTTTTACTTTTTTCGATTTGCTATAATCATAATTGGTATATTTTATAGTATTTTGGCATATATTTCTGAATTTGTAGAACGGAGGTGAAAAAGATGGGGAAATCATTTGTGATACGTAATCAACGTAGCTTAAATGGGAAAACAACAAGCGCAGTTTTAGTAACAATCAAATCTTGGCAAAAGCTGGTGGAAGCATTTGAGGAGAAGTACTACAGTTATAAAGATACTTATTTAGAAGATATTCTGCAGCACATGACATATGAAGATCGCATTGCTGATGTTGACGGATTTGTCGAAAAAGCCAAACCATCTTTTTCACGTCGCGCAATGTCTGCACTTGCAGAAAAAACTGGAAGAAAGCACAAATTATACGGCATTACGAATGCTGATCTCGAAGTATTTTTATATCTACATAAGAAATGCTTTACTAATGGTGTCATTCCAAATGTAACCATACATATGATGTGGGAAGATTACAAGCTATATAAAGAAGAATTTGCTTATATCCAACACTCTCAATTCTATATTGCTTTGAAAAAGTTAAGCTTACATAACATTATCTCCATTGAAAATGGAATTGATGGTCGTTACACAATTAAACTCACTCATTTTCTGAATGAGGAAACAGAAAAAGCAAATCCATACGTATATATTAGTCCTGTTGTATTTACAAAGGCTTTCTTTAAGCTATCTGTAGCGGCTAAGAAGCTATTCTTAGATATCGCAATGCAACAACATACAGAAACAACGTTAAAGCGTTCATTAGATAAGCATGACGAAAGAGGCAATAAAACCCACTTCGGCGGGATGTATCGTTTCTTACATAAAAAATATCCGCATCAAATTCGTGCGGTTATCGATGAATTAACAATTACATTACCATGTACGGGTAGTCCCCTATTCAAAATTTGCAAAATGCAAAAAGGTGTAAAGCATACCAGGCGATATACAACACTATATCTATCTATCCATTCAGACTTCTTATGTACGAAAGAATCTGGAGAAGAACAACACAGGGATCCGTTTACACCAAGAGCTACCTATGCTCGTAAAGCGAAATTCATTGAATCACTTCTACAAGAAATGAATATCGGTGAACTGTCTGCAGACATGAATAAGTTCATTCAGGTCTTAAAGCATACTTGTCATCGTCAAATTCGCAGTGTCATTCGTGGGCTTCGTGATATGGTTGATCGAAAAGAAGGATATCCAACGAAAATTGTATATACATTGAAAAAACTATTGCATCAGACATCTCAATATCAAATTCTTGATACAGCTGCGAAAGAAGGTATCTACCCTCTTATTGCGCAGCACATACCAAAAGAGAGAAATAGTGACCGTGAGCAAGCTGTCTTTAATTTTGGTCTACATTATTCTATGTACTCTCTTCATAACATTAAGAAGATGTTTAGAAATGTACATGCACTACTGAAGCAGAAGTTTACGATACCAGTGACGGAAGAATCTTATCACCTTAATTATTTAAAATACCAGGAAGAAACGTTATTTAGAAAATATGCATATGATCAAGGAGTGAATCTCCATGCATATATCGCTTTAGAAATTGAAATGCGTGAAAAGCTAAAAGTTCGTGGCCATAAAGAACGCACAATTCCAAGTGATGTACGTGAGTGGTTTATAGAATCCATTGATAAACTACCACAAGAGCAGCTGCGTGTGATTGAGCTACCAAAGCAGTTTAATTTACTAGAATTTATGCGTACCTTCGAACGTTTAGTACGTGCCGGTGTAACAATAACGGCTCCAGATCAGGTGCTAACCGCAATGGAAATAAAATAATAGCAACAAGCTCTCTATTTTTGAAAAAATCGAAAGTGGAGGGCTATTTGTGTTTGGTTTATTCCCCCCTTTTTCTACTACTCTATTTATAAATACAAAATCAAAAGGACTTCATGTAAAATGGAGTCTTTTTTTATGCATTTCTATACAAATCCTCTGCTACCTATAGTAGAATTTCCACACTACACATTAAGTTTTCTTTACGTATAGTAAAATATCCAATTTTATATCTACAAAAAATCAGAAGGATATTAATAAAAAATAATGGATATGAGGACAAGTATGATCAAATGTGAATACTATTTTACTAATATTGTTGGGAATACTAATGTTATTGAATTGATCTAATAAAAATCATCAATAATAATGTGAGTTATGTGTAAATACTGAGTAATGTTAAGAAATAGCTACATTCTTTGAAAAAAATGTGGATAATCCGAACCCAGATACTGCTATATTTACTAAAATAAAGAAAACATGCCCTGTTTTAAAGGTTGAATAAATATAATATGATTCGTATCAATTTTTTTCCGATTTCATGTAGAAACATATAATTTTCTTTTTGCTTTTTTGTAGAATTGAAAGTCTAATAATTGTTAAATCAAGGGATACATTTTCTACTATTTATGATTTTTTACGTTCTAATATCAAATTTTCCCTTGTGAGAGTAAGTCTTTTCCCCATTTTTGATAGCCTATAAAAGTTTTATCTTTATTTCTTTTTAATATATAAGATATATATTTATAATAGATTTTATTATTACTAATATGATTGTTAATAAGATGTCAGACCTAATTGAAAATATTTGTAAAACCCGTTATAATAATGGTAATTAAACATATCATTACTCCCATGTAAAAGGACAAATCTACGAATCCTTATTAGGACGAGATTTGTCTTTTTGTCATTGAAAATAAAAAACAACATATCAAAAAGGAAAAGGGCTGTTTGTCCGTTTTCCTTTTTGATATGCCAGCAACCGAGCGTAGCAAAGGGCGGTAGCAGGTCTTTCACTTATTTTTTGTTATAATATATGATAAGAATTTAGAAGTTTATAATGAACAAGGGTATTAGTTTAGAAATAGCATTAGAAGCATTTTCTGCTTATTTAGCAGAAAATGGACGTAAACAATCTAGGATTGAACGTTATAATTACGATATTACAGGTTTTTATAAGTGACTAAGAGCAAATGAGAATCTCCTACATATCAAATCATAAAGTGAACTACCTAAAGAAAATTATTAGGAGTATTTCTATGAACTAGAAAACAAGGCACAGAATATGGCCGTTCTTAAATAAATTGAACATGTCTTTAACGATAAATACTTCAGTAGATGATTTTCACCTCTCCTTAATTCCTGATCAATCACTAAGTGATAAGGATTTTATTACCAAAGCAGAAGAAAAACTATTAAAACAAACTATCCTTTCAACAAAAGGATTAACAGAAAGACAAGTTGAATATGGCCCTCTTATTGTGGATAGAAACGCTTTTATAATAGATTTAGTAGTAAACTATGGGTTGTCCTTACAAGAGCTTGTATCGCCTAATATGAGCGATATACAGTTGGTTAGAAATACCTTAGTGGTTCGTGGTGAAAATGGCATAAATCTATACATCATTATAAAAGGATTATACGAAACTACTCTACAAGTACTATAAAACTATTCCGGAACCTGTAAGACCTAGAAAGTATACAGATAATCCCCTATTTGTGGCATTTGATTTTAATCAGGGGACATATTGTTAGATGTACGAAAAACATGAGCCAAAGGCTTTGTCTGAGGTTGTTATACAAAAGATGATACGGCTTGAGGTGAAACGGGCAGAGTTCAATAGACGTGTTTCTGCACAGCAAATGAGGAACTGATTTATTCACAGTGTTATTAAGCAAGAATTAAATGAAGATGAATTGGTAAGTAGAATGGGGTTCAAAACCAAGATATCCCTAAAAAGATATTTCCGATATTTGCAGCACGTTTAAAACAATATAACCAAAGGTGTTTTAATCTATCCAACTGTAAAAAGACTACGGAAATTTTAAAAGCTAAAACAAGCATAACCCCGTTCTAAATTTAGGACGGGGTTAAAATATAATTGTTTAGCGTAATAAATTGAAGAGTAACCTTTAATTTATTTGAAAACAGAGATGCTCCTAGCACTCTATCTATTCATTTTGTTCTTTTGTAGATAATCCACTTAATAATTCCTGCAAGTAACATCAGGAACGGGATTATCTGGATAAGCCAAAATCCTTTCCAGAAATCAAATATATCGTTCGTTGGAGAATCTGTCGCCATTAAACCTATAAAAAGAGATAATGGACTTATAAACACATTTAATCCCAAACTAATCATAATAAATGACAGATTCTTACTTTTAATCTTCGGTGATGTCGCCATTTTGAATAGGAATATTGTAATAGCTATTATAAGAAGTAAGAACCCATAGAATCTAATCATTTCCATAATATTACTCCTGTCTAAATTAGATTAAAGCTTTTGGCATTTTAAATTGTCCTCTTAGTTTGCATGAAATTCTGTATCACCTTAGAGTATAGAATTTATGATTATACTTGAATTTTTTTATTTATAGTTATTTGAAAATATATAGTTTAAATATAAAGAAAAAGCCCTCTCACGAGTGCCTTTCTTCAATTATTATTACAAACCAAGTTCTAGAAAACGGTTTATACCATGATAATATAATGGATTGCCAGAACCTTTAGCAGAATAAGTATAAAGTTTTCCTAAAGTATCTCCCCAAAGACTGACTTTATCATTTTCAATACGATAATTATCGATAAAACCATCATATGCGCTTACTTTATCTTTAGCAATTTTTTTATAAGCTTTGGCTGTATAGGACGGATCAAGGAAATTGATACCTGTAGAAATACCCGGAGCATTGAATGTCATAGTATAAGATGGACCACTAATTATCGTTCCGTCAATCATTTCACTTTGTACCCATTGTGCTAAATATCCACCTAGTGAATGTCCTGTAAAATAAACATGATGCATTTTTGACCGATCTTTATCAATTATCTTTTTTACATAATCTACAGCTGATTGAGCTTGTAATCCTCCAACATTCCCAGCTACTTGTGCAACATCAATTACAAAGTCCAACGTTTCTTGAGAGCCTCTGAATGCAAAGGTATACCCATAAAATCCTCTATCATAGTCTTCAATATATTTTTTTCTATATACAACTACGTCTAATGAATTGGATGCTGAATAAGTGTCATATACTTGCCATCCACCTTCGATAAAACTATCTTTTGAAGGCGTATCATATGCTCTTTTAGACATATAAGCAAGTTGATTTACAAAAGATGTCTCAGTTGCTGTTGCAGCTAAGCCAAATTTTTTAAATGATTTATCTTGTTTTTCTACTTCTTTTACCCAATGTGGAATTGGAGCAGTTTCTCCAGGTTGTAATTTAATTTCTTTTTCTTTATCTGGATTCGTTGTATTACCGTCCCAACTCTTTTGTAATTCTTTTTGAACTTCTTTGTCATTTTGAATTACAGATTGATTTTCTTCAGCGAAAACTTTTGAAGTTGGTATAGCTTGTCCTAAAGAAATGCAACTTGCTAATGCTAATGTTAATGCGACTTTCTTTTGCATTCTGATTTTTCTCCCCTTGTATTTGTAATTTAAAAACAAAACATAACTTATATAAGATTACTAGACGTCTACTAAAAAATTCATCTCACATCAAATCACATAGCGTATAGTATTATATGCTGCGTCATTGCTAATCTAGTTCCCTAAAAGTAGGAACATATAGATTATCCTTATAAAGTGTTTTATTGTTTTTGGGAATACTTAATTATTATCGCTATTTTATATATGTAAATCAAAATAAAATTTTCGACATTTTTAGATAATTAACGGGAAACAATTAAAATATTTTTTTATAATTAAGAGCATCTCTTACATTTATTCACTCTTACAATTTGAAAAGTTTAAAAAATACCCCTTAGCAAGAAAAAGAAAACCAGGAACAAAAAATGAAATTGAGGTAATGGTGCAAAGGTAAGTGAAAGTTAAATGTCGGGTTACGTGTAATAGAGTGGTTTGTTCCTCTGTAGTTGTATATGAAGCAATGTTCTGTATGTAAATACATCTAAAGATTACCTTTTCAGTTGTCTTTAGATGTACTCTGCAATTTAAGTTTTTTAGAAGGCCTTTGTTTTTAATAATGATACCTTGGAGGTAGTGGCTGTGGATTGAGTTCTACAAAAGTACCAGGAGGTAGTGGCTGTGGATTGAGTTCTACAAAAGTACCAGGAGGTAGTGG
>NZ_JAKUDW010000149.1:0-9466 GCF_022662595.1 Bacillus cereus group sp. BfR-BA-01524
ATTGTGAGTTTTTATTTAGAGAAGGAAATACTCTCGAAAAAGATCAAGTAGTTACATTATTAGGTTTTTTAAAACAAATGGATATTTATATTAAATAGTAATGGTAATTTTGTTATTAGAAACAGAATAATGTATTTAGAAATAAAGGTGTATTACTGAAGTGTATGGTTAACTATTAGATAAGGAATAATGAAAAAGATTTTTCACTTTGAAAATCGTTTATAAAGTAGAATTATTTATTGTTTTTAACAAGGAAACAATATGAGTATAATTTATACGCAATTAAAATAGTTCAAGGAAAATAAAATGGATAGGATATAGTAATGAATAAATTAATTATATACGGTGTGTTTTTATCCTCGTTTTTCTTTATAGTAGGTAATAGATTTAATAACACATATATATACCCTTCTGGGATATTATGCTTTATGTATATTGCATATACTTTGTTAAATTTATTAAAGGTAGGAAGTTTAAGAGTTAATTTACCGAAAAGGGAATTGACCCTGATATTATTTCTAATAACATATATGTTATTTACCTTTTTTATAGGTTTATACATAGGATTAGAAAATAAATCAATATATAAGGTGTTTTTTGATAATTTATATATATTTACTTTTATACTTATGCTTACTACCTTCTCATGGACAGATGATTTTTCTATTAGATTGTCTAAGATGGTGAGCTATTCATTTATAGCTATGGGATTAATAGGTATTTTTCTATATATAAAAGGAATCTATGGGCTGAGCATCAGATTCAGTTCACCATATTTTACTGTTTTTGACGAAAATACAATGATGCAATATTTTAGTGAAGTTAGATTTCAATCAGTTTTTTCACAAAAAACGAAATATGCATTTTATTGTTTAACAGGAATGTTTATGCTTAAAACCAATTCTCGTTTAGATGTAAAAATACGCTGGATAGGAATAATTATATTAGCTATTAACGTTATTTTGACAAATTCAATAATGTCCCTTGGTGCGATGGTCGTATTAATGGTAACATTTATTGAGTATAAGAAAATTAATAAATATTTTAGATACCTTATTGTTCTTGTTACGATTTTAGGAGCAATTATATGTAGTTTGATAGTATTTAATTACACTGCAGACGTGCGGGATTTAAGTAGCTGGGGATCCAGGAAGTATATTTGGGAAGGTGCATTGGATTTACTACGGCAACATCCTAATGGTGTAATAGATAACTGGTATTTATACAAAATAAATATTTATTTCCAAGGTGCACATAATGTATTTTTAAATGAATTTCTTGATTATGGAATTATAGGAGGAGGATTATTCTTAATAATCTATTGTCTTATTTTCTATAATTTATTTAAGATTAGCAAAGAAACAATTGGATTCTTTTTAGTCACTACAATATTATTTATGGTGGATAATCTATTATATTGGGAGATTGTCCCTATTTTTTGGTTATCTTATTTAATAGTTAAAATTAATTTAACAGATAATTGCCCGCGTCAAATGTAGGGATTTTAAAAAATTTAATAATGATTTTTATACTAAAAGGTAGCAAAAATAATTCATTGCTACCTTTTAGTATAATTGAAAATTTGTAAGGGATTTCAAGAGGTATATAAATATGAAAAAAATGTTACTTATTCCAAAGGGGCAGTATGGATATAATACGGACTATTTAAAAATGGTGAATTATTTATCGAAACATAACGTCCATGTTGATATTTTGTGTTTTGATAATAATCGTTTGAGAGTAAATCTCCCGGAAAATGTTAATGTTAAATACGTTAATATTAGTAAAAATAGAATAATAAATTATCTGAAATACAATATAGAGATAATTAAATTCATTTTAAAGAATAGAAAAGCATATAACTGGATTATCATTAGTGGAACAATAGAATACTGCGGGTGTATTCCTCTGTTATTGAGAAAATTCACCTCAAAAGCAAATTGGATCATGGATATTCGAACTGGAGCGGTGTTTTCCAGTGAAAAGAAAAGGCATTTTTATGATAATGCTATGAAATGGTCTACTAAGTTCTTTGACCATATAACAGTTATTTCAGATTTATTGGCGAAAAAATTAAAAATATCTAAATATACATTATTACCCTTAGGCGCAGATCGTATTGTGGATATTAGGGAGAAAAAAGTAAACAAAGAGAAAATAAAATTTCTTTATGTAGGAACTTTTGAAAATAGAAATATTGAAAATGTTATTAAAGCATATGATATTTTTTGTACAAAAACCGACAATCGAATTCAAACTAGCTTGGATGTAGTTGGTTCTGCATACACGGAAAAGTATCAGCAAAGAGTTATGGAAGCAATAGAGAATGTTAAAAATAAGGGTAATATTCAATATCATGGTAGAAAAAATCATGATGAAATAATAAACCTTTTTAAGGAAGCTACGGTAGGTTTCTCTTATGTCCCCATTACGGATTATTATGATGTACAACCTCCTACTAAAACATATGAATATATTATTAATGGAATAGTATGTATAGGAACCAATACAAAAGCTAATGCAGAAATTATTAATGATAGGAATGGGATACTGATTAATGAGGACATTAATAGTATTGTTGAAGGAATAGAAAAAGTCTCTAAAGAAATTTGTAAATATGATATTTTACAGTTGTCGCAAACAGTGGAAAATTGTGAGTGGGACAAAATAGAGTATCGATTTCATGAGTTTTTAAAGGGAATAGATGTAAAATAATGGATTGGAAATAGAGGTTCACGTAGATGTGGTAATCTATTCAATAATTTATTATGGTTAGTAAAGGTATTTCCCTTTAAATGGAAATTAATTCTATAAGGTTGGTTGAAGACAATGAAAAATATATTATTTGTAATCCCTTATTTAGGTGGGGGGGGAGCAGAGAGAGTACTAATAGATTTAATAAATACATTAAATAAAAAAAATATATATAATATAACAATTTTTACAATTGGTAGTGGTATATTAGATGATCAATTAGATAAAGAAGTAAGACATGTGAAATTATTTAATGTAGATTTAGCTAACCAAGATATAATATCAAAAATTAAAATAAGATTAATTCTTAAATTGCTTAAGATTTTAAGTCCATCTAAAATGAGAAAGTTTATTAATATTTTTTTAAAAGAATCATTTGATATTGAAGTAGCTTTTTTAGAAGGATTCCCTATAAAATTTGTATCACAAAGTTCTGCAATGAAAATAGGTTGGATTCATACAGATTTGAAGAGATTTAATTATTGTAGAGCTTATTTTAAAAATAAAATTAATGAATCGGATACTTATTCAAGTATGAATAAATTAATTTTTGTTTCGGAAACATCTAAGATAGGTTACTTGGAGTATTTTGAGGGAATTAGAAACCAAGATAATTTATATGTATTAAAAAATATATTAAATATAGAAAGAATTATGTCCTTATCTGAAGAGGAAATTGAATTTGATTTTAAATATATTTGTAGTGTAGGCAGATTGAGTGAGGAAAAAGGATTCGACCGTTTAATTGAAAGTTATTGTAAATTAAAAAAGGAAGGAGAAATTGGAGATCTTAAACTGCTAATCATAGGTAGCGGAAAAGATGAAAATAAGCTGAAAGAACTTGCTAGAAAGTTAAAATTAGAAGAATATATTATGTTTGTACCATTTAGTAAAAACCCATATAAGTATATTAAAAACAGTGAATTTTTTGTTTCATCTTCTAGGGTGGAGGGCTATCCTACAGTTGTTTTAGAAGCATTAGTACTGAAAAAGATAGTTGTTGCTACAGATACAGGGGCTTCTAGTATTTTGAATAATGGGGAGTTTGGATTAGTAGTTCCAAATAATACTGATGGACTAATAAAAGGAATTAAAGAAGTAATGGATAAGAATTCTGTATATGCTAAGAAGGCGTTGTGGGGAGAAAAGATGGTATTGAATGAGAATAAGGAGAAATTAGAAAAGATTATAGAAGTAATTAACGATTGTAAAATGTAATAGTAGTTAATAAAAGTACGCTAGAAAAACTTCATATGGGGAGTCTAATATGATTTCAAAGATAAAACGAAAAATTAAAAGAAAATTAGGTTTTAGAAGTAGTTATGAAGAAATTTTAGGAGATTTAGAGAAAAGGGGACTGAAGATAGGCAAAAATTTCGCATTTAATGATGGTTGTATAATAGATCCTAGTCATTGTTGGAAAATAAGCATAGGAGATAATGTTACATTGGCTCCCAATGTTCATATTTTGGCACATGATGCAAGTACGAAGTTTTATTTAGATTATGTTAAAGTTGGACTTGTTAAAATCGGAAATGAAGTATTTATAGGAGCAGGTACTATTATACTTCCTAATGTTGAAATAGGGGATAATGTAATAATAGGAGCAGGAAGTGTAGTTAATAAGGATATCCCATCTAATACAGTGGTTGCTGGAAATCCTGCTAAATCGATTGGTAAAACAAGTGAATACATTACCAAGCAGAAAAAAAGAATGGAAGAAAGTCATTTGTTTGATGAAAGTTATACTTTAGGTGGTAATATTACTAAAGAAAAAAAGGAAGAAATGAGAAGAATATTACAAAATGGTATGGGATTTTTAAAGTAAAGATTAATTTAGTATGCTGGAATTATAGGAGGAAAATCCTTGAAAAAGATTTTGTTTGTTATTGGACAACTGGGAGCAGGTGGGGCAGAGAGAGTTCTAGTGGATGTTGCAAATAATTTATCAAGGAATAGAGATTATTCTGTGACTGTTTTTACCTTTTGTAAAAATAAATTAGATAACCAACTTGCAGAAAAAGTAAAGCATGTTAGTTTATTTAATATAAGTGCCAGTTCAAGAAAAATTAGTGATAGAATTTTAAATAGGTTTATCATAATTAATTTTTTTAAGTTATGCCAAAAGATTGATGCAAATTATATAAGAAAAATAATGAGTTA
Organism: Bacillus cereus group sp. BfR-BA-01524; assembly: GCF_022662595.1. Taxonomy (NCBI): domain Bacteria; kingdom Bacillati; phylum Bacillota; class Bacilli; order Caryophanales; family Bacillaceae; genus Bacillus; species Bacillus cereus group sp. BfR-BA-01524. The sequence continues at coordinate 4,918 of NZ_JAKUDW010000149.1, forward strand.
TCGTTTAAAAGAAAATTATGATGTTGAGATTGGATTCGTTGAAGGGCTGCCTATTAAAATATCTTCTTCTTTAGATCATATTAAATCTAGAAAACATATAGGATGGATTCATACAGATTTAAGTAGACACAACCATGCTGAAAACTTTTTTAAAAACCATTCAATAGAAACAGAAATATACGATAGTTTGGATAATATGGTTTTTGTATCAGAACAATCGGAAAAAGGCTATAATGCATACTTTAATAGAAAACATAATGGTAGTGCTGTTATTCCAAATTTCATAGATTGTGAACGTATTAAAACATTAGCTGAAGAAAAATGCGAACTAAGTTTTAAATATATTTGTTCTGTTGGAAGATTAGTGAAAGAAAAGGGATTTGATAGATTAATCAAAGCATATGCGATCTTAAGAAAAAAGGATAAGATTAAGGAATTTAAATTAGTTATAATTGGTAGTGGTTATGAGGAAAATAAATTAAAACAATTAGCAGCCGACCTAGGGATTGAGGAAGATGTTATATTTATACCCTTTGTAGAAAACCCATATAAGTATATTAAAAATAGTGAGTTTTTTATATCTTCATCGAGGGTTGAAGGGTATTCCTTAGTTGTAGCAGAAGCAATTCTTTTAGAAGTCCCAGTGGTATCAACAAGGACTGGAACAGTTAGCATACTTGGTGAAAGTGAGTACGGTTTAATTGTAGATAACACAACAGAAGGTATTATTGAAGGGGTAAAGAAGTTAGCCAGCGATATTCATTCCTTCAAATATAGGGCGAGTAAAGGAAGTAAAGAAGTTGAAACAATTAATCGAGAAAACATGAAAAAAATAATTTCTTTAATTGAGAACTAAGTGCAGAAAATATTAAACATGAGAGATGTGTCATAAATCATGAGTAGCTTAACTAGAAATACAATTTATAGTTTTCTAAATCAGATAGTATTATTAGTTATACCATTTATAACTTTTCCTTATATTTCAAGGGTTTTAGGACCAGGTTATTATGGCAGTATTAACTATGCGACTAGTATAGTCGCTATTTTTGCTGTATTTGCAGGAACTGGATTAGTTGGGCATGCGACGCGTGAAATTGCGGTAGTAAAAGATGATAAAGAAAAGTTGGGGGCTAAATTTCAAGAACTGTTCATTATACAATTGGCATTAACAGTTTGTATGTTTTGCTTATATGGAGTTTTTTTATCTAACCTTTCGGGGATAAATGGTGAATTTTTAATTTTCCTTATTACCGGATTAACAATGTTAACAAATTTATTTACTTTTCAATGGTTTTTTGTAGGGATAGAAGAGTTTAAGTATATTACAACGCGAGATGTTGTAATCAAAATTATTTTTGTCATTTGTGTGTTTATGTTTGTTAATGAAAAAGAAGATTATCTAATATATGTATTACTAAATTTAGGTAGTTTTATTTTGACTGCTTTATTAAATAGTTGTTATTTAATAAAGTTTATTGAAATAAAAAAAAGAAACTTATCATTTTCTTTACACTTAAGGCCAGTTTTTTTAGCACTTATAATATCATTTGTTAGTACAACCACATTACAATTAAATTCTATTTTGTTAGGGAGTATTGCTGCAAAAGAAAATTTAGGTCTTTATAATGTTGGTATAAAAATGACTACAATGCTAGTTGCGATTGTTTCAAATGCATTTGCAGTACTATTGCCAAGGCTTAGTTATTTAAATAGTAATAATGATCATGGCTCACAAAGGAAAATCTTGAATAAAACAGGTCACTTCTTAGGGATTATTTCAATACCGGCGTGTATCGGTTTTATGTTATACTCTAATATTATAATAAAGATTCTTTTTGGAACAGAGTATATGGGAGCGATTGTGGTTTCACAAATTACTTCCCTATGTCTAATAATAATGCCATTAGTAGCGATTTATGCATACTATTTATATTCTACGGGTAGAGAACGCATTTCTATATATGCAATGCTATTAGCATTGGTAATTAATCTAGTTGCCAATATCACCTTAACAACAAAATATCTTATTGTAGGTGCAGCCATTACATTCGTATTAACTGAGTTATCTAAGTTAATATTTTATTCTTTGTGGTTAAGAAGGACAGGTGTAAAATTTAATCTATTTTCAATGAATTACCTTTCATATTGTCTAATAGCTACTATAGCGGTAGTATTGCCGTATTTAATGTTTAAGCCTGAGAGTATTTTTGTAGGTATATTTATTATGTTAGGTAGCATAATTTTTTATTTTATTATGCTGGGGATAGTAAAAGACAAATATTTTATAGATATGATTCAAATAATTAAAAGTATGTTAATACGTAAGAAGGGACAATGATATTCCAAATTATTAGGATTGACTAGTTGAATAGATAATTGATAAATTAAAATATGAAATAAATTATAAGAATATAAAGAAGGTATAAAATATGAAAAAGAAAATTATATTTTGGATTCTAGGTATTGTTGGTGTTCTTATCGTTGCAGGTGGTGCATATGCATATAGCGTTTATTCTAATGTGTCTAATACTTTAGATGCGGTGCATAAACCACTAGAACGTGATAAGTCTGAAAAACGTGATCAAAAAGTAGATGTTGCAGATAAAAAGCCTATTTCTATTTTATTAATGGGAACAGATCAAAGAGAAAGTGAAACATCAAGATCTGATTCATTGATGTTATTTACTTTGAATCCTCAAAAAAAATCAATGAAGATTACAAGCATTCCCCGTGACACTTATACAGAAATCATTGGTAAAGGTAAAAAAGATAAGATTAATCATGCTTATGCCTTTGGTGGTATTGATATGGCTGTAAAAACAACGGAGAATTTTCTTAATGTACCAGTCGATCATTACATTGAAGTGAATATGGCTGGTTTTAAAGATATTGTGGATGCTGTTGGTGGCGTTGATGTAAATAACGATTTAGATTTTACATCAAGGGACACACACTTTGCTAAAGGTGAAATTCATTTAGATGGTGAAAAAGCTTTAAAATATACTCGTATGCGTTATGAAGATCCACGCGGTGACTTCGGTCGTCAAATGCGCCAGCGTCAAGTTATTCAAGCTGTAATTAAAAAGGGCGCAAGTGTATCTTCTCTAGCAAGTTACGGTGATGTATTAAAAGCAATTGAGAAAAACGTAAAAACAAGTTTAACGCAAGATCAAATGTTTGATATTCAAAAGAATTATAAAGATTGCATGCAGAATAGTGAAGAGATTCAAATCCCAGGTGACGGCCACAAAGCCGCCGACGGTATTTGGTACTATTATGTTCCAGATGCAGCAAAACAAGATTTAACAAATAAATTAAAAGCGCATCTTGAATTAACTAAGTAATATGTAACAACCCAACTCCTTTGGAAGGAGTTGGGTTTATTTTTGCGTGAATTTATATTAGTATTATATATTGTGAGATTAATAGATGAGGTGAATCGATGAATAAGAAAGCGGTACTTGTCCTTGTTATTTTTGTATTGTTTGTCGCTTCGATTGTGAGCGGTAAATTGTATTGGAATAAGAAGATTGCGAATGCAACAGGGCAAACGAGTGAAGTAACGAAAACAAAGGCTGAAGTGAAAGATAGCAAGGCAAAGAAAGAAGAGAAAAAAGAAGAGAAAAAACAAGATGCGAAGTCATCTTTTAATGAAGTATACGCGAAAAACTTGCCAGATGCAGTGAAAGAGAAGTTAAAGAAAGCTGCTGAGGATAAAAAGGCAGTAAATCTTGTTATTGTTGGTGATGAAGCTTCTTCATCTGAAAAAAGTGCTTGGGCAGCTAAGTTAACAACTAATTTAGAAACTGCTTACGGTAAAGGTTTATGGAATGTGACTGTAAAGGAATATAAGGGTGAAAGCACAGAAGAGTTAATTACGAATAAACGTGATAAAGAGATTGGGAAAGAGAATCCAGATGTGATTTTATTTGAACCACCATTTATTACTGATAATGGTAAAACTGGTAACGGAAACTCTGTTGTGAATACACAGAAGTTCGTTCAGGCACTTTCTACTAGTGCAAAGGGTGCTACGATTATGATTCAACCATCAAATCCAGTGTATGGTGCGAAGAATTATCCGAAATCGATTGAAGCATTAAAACAATTTGCGACGCAAAATAATTATACATATATTGATCATTGGGGAGCATGGCCGGATGCAACAACAAAGGCTATTTTACCGTACTTACAAGAAGAATTTGGTTTCCCAAGTGCTAAAGGTCATGAGGTTTGGGCTCAATATGTAACGGATTATTTCATAGCTAAATAAAATCTGTGAGAAGAAAATCATTTGTTTTAATAAAGGATAAATGATTTTCTTTTTTATTAAGGTTTAATAATATTGGAGGTATAATTATGGCAATACTTGTAACAGGTGGAGCAGGATATATTGGTAGTCATACATGTGTAGAATTACTAAATAGCGGTTACGAAATTATAGTAGTGGATAACCTTTCGAATAGCTCGGTAGAATCTATAAATCGAGTGAAAGAAATAACAGGAAAACAATTTAAGTTTTATAAAGAAGATGTTTTAAATCATGAAG
>NZ_JAKUDW010000150.1:0-9437 GCF_022662595.1 Bacillus cereus group sp. BfR-BA-01524
AAGAACATACGGCTCATTCTTTTCTACTAAGACTTCAAGCTCTTCAATTGTTTCAAGCTTTGTCATATTCATCACGATTCACCTCTCATACGAAATCTAGAGCGCTTCTCTTTCTTTTCAGCGTTTTTCTCAATTCTTTCTAATTTACGCTCTTCTTTTTCAACCTTCTTCTCTTGTCTCGACGCACGGTAATGATTGTATACTTCAATCGCCGCACTGCTCCACTGTACAACTTGCGCTACTTTATCAGCGTTATTTTCAATTTCGTCCGTTACAGAGTCTGATACATTACGAAGCTTCGTATTTAAGGATTGGATTGTCGTTCCAATCCCATCTACACCCGCTACCACTTTATTTAATGACTGTGACTTCTGTTGAATATCATCAGCTAACGCATTCGTTTTATGTAATAATTGCTCTGTCTCTACGCTAATTCCTTGCATTTGTTTTTCTAAACCTTCTAACGTGCTTGCAACGTTTTCTAACGTCTTCTGAACCGATAACAACGTTCTGCATACATACACTACTAATACTGCGAAAGCAACCGCGATAATAGCCGCACTTACATATAAAAGAACTTGCATTTCATCACTTCCTTTATCTTTTTCATACTTTCCCCTATTATACAATCATTTTCCGTTTCATTCTAATCCCTATCTCATCATTAGAATTTTCATACTTATTCGTTAACTGTAACATAAATCATTCAACAAATTCCACTAAGTAGGTTACAATAGGAGAGGATACATAATTAGTAGGGAGGCTTTACATATGAAAGATCCACGTATTGAAAAGTTAGCATACAATTTAATTAACTACTCTATCCGCTTACAAAAAGGTGAAAAAGTATTAATTGAAAACTTTGGCTTACAAAAAGAACTTGTAACTGCACTTGTAAAAGAAGCATATGCAGCTGGTGGTTTCCCATTCGTCTCTTTAAAAGATCATCAAGTAGATCGCTCTTTATTAATGGGTGCTACTGAAGAACATTTCGAACAAATCGCTGCGTATGAAGCAAGCGTAATGAAAGACATGGACGCTTATATCGGTCTTCGCTCTGGCGATAATATTAATGAACAAGCTGACGTTCCAAGTGAGCGTATGAAAGTTCATGGCCAAACAGTTGGTAAAAAAGTTCATAGAGACATTCGCGTTCCAAAAACACGCTGGGTTGTTCTTCGCTACCCAAATGCTTCTATGGCACAGCTTGCTAAAATGAGTACAGAAGCTTTCGAAGACTTCTACTTTGAAGTATGTAACTTAGACTACGGTAAAATGGATAAGGCGATGGATAGCCTTGTTACATTAATGAATAAAACAGATAAAGTTCGTTTAACTGGCCCTGGAACTGACTTAACATTCTCTATTAAAGACATTCCAGCAATTAAATGCTCAGGTCATTTAAACATTCCAGATGGTGAAGTATACTCTGCACCAGTTCGTGACTCTGTTAACGGTACAGTTTCTTACAACACACCATCTCCTTACAACGGTTATACATTTGAAAATGTACAACTTAAGTTCGAGAACGGTCAAATCGTTGAAGCAACTGCAAACGATTCAGAACGCATTAACAAAATCTTCGATACAGACGAAGGCGCACGCTACGTTGGTGAGTTCGCAATCGGCGTAAACCCATACATCTTACATCCAATGGGAGATATCCTATTCGATGAAAAAATCGATGGCAGCTTCCACTTCACTCCTGGACAAGCTTACGACGATGCATGGAATGGTAACAACTCGAACATTCATTGGGACTTAGTATGCATCCAACGCCCTGAATACGGCGGCGGCGAAATTTACTTCGACGACGTACTAATCCGTAAAGACGGACGCTTCGTTGTACCTGAACTAGAAGCTTTAAACCCAGAGAACTTAAAATAATAAAAAACGCTCGGAATTATATCCGAGCGTTTTTTATTATCCTCACTCTATGTCGAGCTACTTTTCTTACTTTTTGTTTGCTGAAAATGAAAATAATATAAAAGTGCCACTGCGATAGTACCTATTAATATTGGTACATATAAAGGCAGGTTCCATTTCATATTTACCCTAGTGCAGATAGCAAACACCAGCAAAATTTCCAAGCAAAACAAAGGTTTTATATATTTCATTTCTTACCTGCCATTTCTATTTTAACATGTGAATTTCCTTTCTCGATAAGCGCTAAAAATTCATTCATATTTTGCGGCATCGCAATTATATGTACTTTATATGCATTCGTCGTAATTTCAAGTGATTTCCCAACTTGACGAATTATTCTTATCTCTTTCAATACAATATCGTCATTTAAAACACCGTACTTTAATACACCATTTTCTACTTTATGTTTTTTAATAAATACTTCCCAAACGAGCGGGACATTTACAATGAAGCATAAACCCATCCCAATCAACGCCGATATCCAATGCGCTTTATTAGTAAAAAGCATGACAATTGGATATATAAACATAAAAGCTAACGTAAGACAAACAAAAATGACTACTGACTTACTTCTTTGAATTAGAAAGTTCATACCTACACCCCCTAATCCAAATTATACCACTATTTCCATTTTAGTTCATAGAAAAAGGCCATTTCTAAATGACCTTTTACACAATGTACCTATAAAATTTCTTATCTACCTGTAACACTGGAAAATTTTTCGGCAACTCGTCTATACTGACACTTTGAAAACCATTCTTTTCATAAAAATGATGTGCTGCTAAAAATTTCACTGTTGTTCCTAAGTAAATATCTTTCAATTTTTTATCCTCAGCCCATGAAATTGCTGTTTGAAGCAACATATGTGATGCGCCCCATTCTTTTCCGCGAAACTCTTTCTTCACGAACATTTTTCTTAACGCTACTTGATGATTCTCAATATCTAATAAAGCTACTGTTCCAACTACTTTACCATCATAAATTGCTACCCAAAAGTTTCCGTGATCCTTTTGATAGAATGTTTCTATTTCAAGTAAATCAGGTTGCTCTTCTTTCGTAATGGGAACATTATACTCTTTTTGCTGAATATGAACGATAAGATCTACTACTTCCTCTTGAAACGTACTTTCATACAGAACAATACGAATCTTCTCGTTCATCGAATTTCTTCCCACTCTGAAGCTAATAAACTATATACAGCGATATCATGGAAATGATCATACAACCATTCGTCTTCTCTTAAAATACCATCTAATTTAAACCCTAAACGTTCTGGAATTGCGCGGCTTTTCGCATTTCCAACACCGCACCGAATTTCAATTTTATTCAGCTTTAAATTTTCAAATGCATAGTGAAGTACAGCCTTTACGCTACGCGTCATAATACCTTTCCCGCCAGCATCTTCTGCAAGATAATACCCAAGACTCGTCGCTTTCTTCCCCCAGCTCACTGGATGAATACCTACCATCCCAACGAGCTTTCCTTTGTAGCGTATGCCACTTTCAAAACCGTCTCCCTCTGCAAACTTCTTTAACCACATCGGGAAAATTTCATCATAAGCATCAGCAGATTTTGTCCCATCTACCCAAGGAAGCCATTTCCGTAAATGATTACGGTTTTGATCTAATAATTGATATAATTCCTCTTTATGATGTTTTTCTAATAATTGTAGTTCGATTTCGTCATCTACTCTGAGTGTGAACATGTTTTTTAGTCCCCTTTTTATTTTTCTTATTATTCTAACATTTATGGATAAAAAATGTTAAATGTTCACACTTTCTTTTGATTTTCTTTGTATAAAACCAGAAGAATACAATACTCCCGTAATAACTAATATCATTCCTACAGATTGTGCAGGTGTTATATTGACTCCTTCAATAAAAGAAATAAGCATTGTAACAACAGGCACTAGATTAAAAAATAAAGATGTCCTTGCTGCCCCAATTTGAGCAATTCCATTATTCCACCATAAGTAACCAAGCACACTCATTCCAATTGCCATAAAGAGAATCGCGCACCATGCCAACAAAGGAATTTCTAAAACTGGTACTATACTTTTTTGTGTAGAAGATATGATAATAAAGGCAAGTGTACCAATAGTCATCGTATATGTCGTCGTTTGCATTGGATTACCAGTTTTAATAAACCTTCTGCCTAGCACGCCGTATAACGCCCAGCAGATATTCCCTAATAAAATATAAAAATCCCCTTTTGAAAATGATAAATGTTGTAGTATTGTAAACGAACCCTGTGTAAGTACAAAAACAACGCCAATTAGTGCAAGTAACATTCCAATTGCTTGGCGCTTCACTATTTTCTCTCGTAAAATGACACTTGCTAACAACGTCGTAACGAGAGGATTTGTCGCCATAATAAGCGCACCATTAATAGCTTCTGTATATTTCATTCCTGAAAAGAAAAAGAAGTTAAAGCCGAATACACCAACAATACCTAGTAAAAGGTAATAGAGCCTATTCTGCATCCATACTTCCAAATCAAAATCTTTTCGTATTTTTAACAAACATAACATCACAAATGCAGCAATCCCAAAACGCCATGCTGCTATATGAATTGCTTCGAAATACTGCACCGCATATTTCGAAGCATTAAATGTCCCACCAGTAAATATCGCAAAACCTAATAACTGCGCATATACTTTATTTTTCATTGCCGGCCTCCAAGTCTTTTTCTTCTAGAAAACCGTAATAAATTTCTAACTTCTCCTCCGTTAGCTGAACAACTTTTTGCAATTGTTCCTGCTGTTCTTTTAATCGCTCCAAGTGAGTTGTTAAAATGGAAATTCTCTTTTTTACTTTCGCTGGTACTTCCTCTTTCTTCTGCCTAATTTCCTCTATAATGCACCCATCACTTGCAAACTCAGCCATCTCTTCTAATGACATCCCAGTTTGTTTTAATGAATATAAAAATTTTAATAGACGTACATCGCCTTCTGTATATTGACGAATACCGCTATTTCGCGTTGGTGGTGGTAATAAACCTAATTTCTCATAGTAGCGCAAAGTGTGAATGCCCATCCCGGTTAACTCTGCTACTTCGCCGATTTTATACATGTTCTCTCCCCCTTGTTTTTACATTTTCATCTTACAACCTAGAGTTAGCTCTAGGTCAATACATAAATAAAGTGAAACTTTAATCAGTGGGGGTCTTACTGCCCGTTAATGCGGGATAAAAGTTGAACACAACAAAAAAAGACGCACAGCCAAGCTATGCGTCTTTTCTATTATTTCTCTGCAACTTGAACTTCTTTTACGTAAGCTGCTTCGAATTTTTGGATGTCGCCTGCGCCCATGAAAATTAGAACGCCGTTTTTATGTTTCTTTAATACATCCGTTGTTGTATCTGTAATTAGTTCTGCACCGTCAATACGCTTTTGCAGATCTTCAATTGTTAATTCACCTTTGTTTTCGCGTGCTGATCCGAAAATATCACATAAGTATACTTGGTCAGCTTTGCTTAAGCTTTCAGCGAACTCATCTAAGAACTTTTCTGTACGTGAGAATGTGTGTGGCTGGAATACAGCGACAACTTCACGCTCTGGATGCTTTTGACGAGCTGCTTCAATCGTTGCATTAATTTCTGTCGGATGGTGTGCGTAGTCATCGATAATAACTTGCTCTCCCATTGGCTTTTCATTAAAGCGACGTTTTACGCCTTCAAAAGTTGTTAGCTGATGCTTAACTGCTTCTACATCAACGTTTTCATAATGGCAAAGCGCGATTACTGCTAATGCATTTAATACGCTGTGGTTGCCGTATCCTGTAATTTTGAACGTGTCATAGTACGTATTACGAACGAATACATCGAAAATAGTACCATCTGTTCTCTTTTGGATATTACGTGCTTGGAAATCATTATCTTCTCCAAATCCATAGAAAATAACAGGTACTTTCGCTTGAATTTTTTGAAGTTCTTCATCATCTCCACATGCAATAATGCCTTTTTTCACTTGCAATGCCATCTCTTGGAATGCATTGAATACATCATTGATGTCTGTAAAATAATCTGGATGATCAAAATCAATATTCGTCATAATTGCATAGTCTGGATTGTAAGACAAGAAATGACGACGATACTCACAAGCTTCAAATACAAAATACTTACTATTTTCTACCCCATGCCCTGTTCCATCTCCAATAAGGTAAGATGTCGGATGTGCGCCTTGCATTACATGGGCTAACAAACCTGTTGTTGATGTTTTTCCATGTGCACCAGTTACAGCAACACTTGTGTATTGGCTCATCAGGTCACCTAAGAAGTGATGGTAGCGATGTACTGGGATGTTTAATTCTTTTGCTGCTACGATTTCTTCATGCGTATCAGGAAATGCATTTCCTGCAATAATCACTTGTCCTTCTTCTACATTATTCTTATCAAAAGGAAGGATCGAGATACTACGCTTTTCCAACGCTGTTTGTGTAAAGAAACGCTTTTCATAATCAGACCCTTGAACAGTATGCTTCATATCATGAAGAATTTGCGCTAATGAACTCATTCCTGTTCCTTTAATTCCTACAAAATGGTAAACTGTCATCTTAAAGAACCTCCAACATTTCGAACTAATACAACGGCCTATCTATAAGACAGTATATGAATCTTTTCTTATTTTGGTAATCATCATACATTTTTGATGTAGTGAAGTTATTCTTTCCCTTCACTTATCAGGATAAACTCGTACGTACTTCTTTATATGTCCATAACAAGTCCATTATAGCAAAAAAGAAGCCGCTATACTATGATAACAGAAAAACTGATAGGGTCAATCACCTATCAGTTTTTCTCTCTTTTACATATCTTCTCTTTTTTCTAATTGAACACGCTCTAAACGTGGGTTTGGACGATATTTACGACCAGCTTTTGCTTCTGGTTTCCCATTTAACTCTACATTATCACCAGTAAAGCCAATATTCATTTTTAACAAGCTACTTCCTACCCCGTATATGTCAACAGGTACCTTTTGAGCTTCAAATTCACGAATACGCTTTTCATCAAATCCACCAGTTACAACGATGTCTACATGCTGGAATCCTTCTTCATCAAGCGCCTTGCGAAGTGCAAATACAAGCGATGGGTTTACACCACGTGGATCAAATGTTCCAAGTACTTCTGGGTGGCGAATAAAGTATTGATCAATCATTGTGCGAGACGTATCTACACGCACACCTTTTAATGTTGATCCAAATTCACGCGCTACACGAAGTGCATCTGTAATAACATCATTATTGTAATCAATGAGTACAACTAATTCATCTTCTGGGAATTTCTTATGATATGCTTTTGCCGCTTCTACAACATCACCATTAAACATTTGAATTAATGCGTGAGGCATTGTTCCCATACCACTTCTGCCCCACCATTCATTCATCGCATGCGTCGCTTGTGCGCTCATACCTCCGATGTATGCTGCATAACCATCACCAGCTTGTTGTGTATAATGATCGTCACGATCTCCCATGAAAATAACTGGTTTTTCTTTATCTACACTACGTGCAGCTTGGACAACATTATATACGTTTGTTGCAACCGATGTACGACGAGCTAAAATCCCATCAATTACACCTTCTAAAAATCCGAAATTCTCATAAGGACCATGAATTGTTAACACTGTTTCAAATGGACTAATTTTATCGCCATCTTTTAAAGAGTGAATCTCAAGTTCCTCAGGATTTTTAGCGAATGTTTGCAGCAATGCAATCACTTCATCTGTTCCGCAAAGGACTGCATTTTCTTTTTGGAAAAATTGCATCGTTACAACACTTTTCGGGCGAAATTCTTCAATAATTTCTCTAGTTTTTAAAAAGTAAACGGCGGAGAACCAACCTTCCCCAACGCGTTCGTCAAATTTAAATGTTTTATTTGTTAGTCGATTTATTTCACCTTTTAATTTTAATTCAATTTCTTTCATGTCGCTTTACTCCCTACTTTACTATCCAACATTTTCTATTAGTATACAGCAAAACCGTGGACTATACATTCGTTTCCTGCATAGCAGCAAATTCATCCTCAGAAATAAGGACATCTCTCGGCTTAGTTCCTCTCGCTTCAGAAATAATCCCTTGCGATTCCATCTCTTCAATGAGACGTGCTGCGCGATTATAACCAATACGGAATTTTCGCTGTACAGAAGATGTGGACGCTCCCCCTTGTTCTACAACAAATTGACATGCATCAAAGAACAGCTCATCTTCCGACTCAGCCTGTTCTGTTTTCGCTAATAAATCCTCTTGCTTAAATAAGTAATTCGGCTTCATTTGCTTTCTCACATGATCAACTGTTTTTTCAATCTCATCATCCGATACATATACACCTTGTACACGAACTGGCTTAGATGTGCCGTTCCCTAAAAATAACATATCACCACGGCCAAGTAATTTTTCCGCGCCCCCAATATCGATAATCGTACGTGAATCAACTTGAGATGATACAGTAAACGCAATACGCGTTGGAATATTTGATTTAATTAAACCTGTAATAACATCTACAGATGGACGCTGCGTCGCAACTAATAAATGAATGCCACAAGCACGTGCTTTTTGCGCAATACGACAAATCGCTTCCTCAACATCACCCGGTGCTACCATCATTAAATCGGCTAACTCATCAATAACGATAACGATATAAGGTAATGTCTCACCTGGAATATCTCGCTCGCTTACAATTGTATTATAGCGAGTTAAATCACGAGCACCAGCATGAGCAAACAATTCATAACGACGCTCCATTTCATCAACTGCCCACTTTAACGCAGCTGTCGCTGCTTTTACATCCGTAATAACAGGTGCTACAAGATGCGGAACAGAATTGTATGGCGCAAGCTCAACCATCTTCGGATCAATTAACATTAACTTTACTTCATGTGGTTTCGCTTTATATAAAATACTCGTTAAAATCGCGTTAATACACACACTTTTACCTGAACCCGTTGCACCCGCAATAAGTCCGTGCGGCATTTTCCGAATATCCGTTACAATTGGATCACCTGAAATATCAAGTCCAAGCGCAACAGTAAGTGGCGATTCACTCTTTGTGAATACAGGACTTCTTAAAATCTCACGAAGAAATACCGGCTTACTTTCTTTATTTGGAACTTCAATTCCAATCGCACTCTTTCCTGGAATCGGCGCTTCAATACGAATATCTTTCGCAGCTAAACTTAACTTAATATCATCACTTAAATTTGTAATTTTATTTACTTTCACGCCTGGGTCTGGTTGTACTTCAAAACGAGTTACTGCTGGCCCTTGCGATACATTAATAACATGTGCTCCAACATGAAAATTATTAAACGTTGTATCTAATAATTCTTTTTGCTCATCTAACCACTCTGTATTATCTAGTGTTGATTGCTGTGAAATTGACAACAACGCTAATGGCGGAACAGTATATGTCGGTGGTGTGTGCAATACATTTCGCATATCGTTCTCTCTTTGATTGACAACATATGCTTTCTCTTTTGGTTCTGTACTTGAAATTGGCTTTTGTACTTGCTCTAC